>DATJCP010000538.1:0-1929 GCA_035514715.1 Candidimonas sp. | reverse complement strand
ATCGCGTGTATTGGGAGCTTTGCGGCAACCCTGCCGGCAAGCCCGCCATATTCCTGCACGGCGGCCCCGGCGGCGGTTGTTCTCCCACCCATCGGCAACTGTTCAACCCGGAACGCTACAACATTCTGTTGTTCGACCAGCGCGGCTGCGGCAGGTCTACCCCTCACGCCAGCCTGGACAACAACACGACGTGGGACCTGGTTGCCGATATAGAACGCCTGCGCACGGAAGTGCTTAAAGCAGATCAGGCCCTGATCTTCGGCGGTTCCTGGGGCTCTACGCTGGCATTGGCTTACGCCCAGACCCATCCCCAGCACGTCAGTGCCCTGATTGTCCGCGGGATTTTTACGGTCAGGCATGAAGAACTGCGGTGGTTCTACCAGGAAGGCGCCTCATGGCTCTTTCCCGACCACTGGGAAAACTACCTGGCCCCTATCCCCGAAGACGAACGCCACGACTTGATGGCCGCCTACCGCAAACGCCTGACTGACAGTGACCGTAGCGTACGCCTGGAAGCGGCACAAGCCTGGACACAATGGGAAAGCCACACCATCTCGTTGCTGCCCAGCGAGGCCCACGTACAGGCGCATGCGGCCGACGAGTCGGCGCTGGCCTTTGCCCGGATAGAAAACCACTACTTCGTGCACCACGGATTCATGGAAGAAGGCCAGTTGCTACGCAACGCCCACCTGCTGCATGGTATTCCCGGCGTTATTATTCAAGGCCGCTACGATGCCTGCACGCCTGCCAGAACTGCCTGGGAGCTGCACAAGGCCTGGCCGCAAGCCGAGTTCCACCTGGTTGACGACGCAGGCCATGCCTTCGACGAGCCCGGCATACTGGCCAAGCTCATTGCCGCAACCGACAGATTCAGCATGTAAGCTACAACGTCATGCAAGACATACCGGATTAGGCTCTTTGCGCCAATCCGGTATGCCTATATCAACATCAGGACTGAATAAATGAACATCACCCTTAATGGCAAAGCCCAGCAGCTTGAACAGGTCAATACTGTCTCCGAACTGATTGCGTTTCTAGGCTATCAAGGCAAGCGTATTGCCGTAGAGGCCAACGGCGACATCGTCCCCAAAAGCCAGCATGGCACGACTGCACTGGCCGATGGTGATCAGATTGAAATCGTGGTCGCGGTCGGCGGAGGCTGATTCCATAAACAATTGTTAACGGTTGCCTTTCCCCATTTCCCTGTGTTTATGGCCATAATGCGGATGCGGTCGCACTTCAGTAACCGCGTCATTTCCATCTGACCAGGAGACGAGAGTCATGAGCATTTTCAGTTTTATCAAAGACGTCGGCGAAAAGCTGTTCGGCGCCAGTGAAGCCAAGGCTGCCACAGCCGACGAGCTCAAGAAAGAACTCGACAAGCACAATCTGTCGGCCGATGGCTTGAACATTTCCGTTGAAAACGACAAGGTCACCGTATCGGGCCAAGCCAAGTCAACCGAAGAAGCCGAAAAAATCATCCTGGCGCTGGGCAACACGGTGGGCGTGGCTGCGGTAGAAAACCAGCTATCCGTCACCGTAGTCGCCCCCGAAGCCACAATGTATACCGTGGTGAAGGGCGACACCCTATGGAAAATTGCCGAAGTGAATTACGGTAAAGGCAAGGGCGCCAAGTACGAAATCATCTTCGAGGCGAACAAGCCCATGCTGAACCATCCTGACAAGATCTATCCTGGCCAGGTATTGCGCATTCCCCCACTGGCATAAGCGCACAGCACACAGGGTTAAACGATTACGCGCCGCTGGCGCGTAATCCATCAGCACCGCGGTTTAGCGCAGACCGCCAAACCCGCCTTTGCCCAGGCCCTTGAGGCCACCCATGGCGCGCATCATCTTCGCCATGCCGCCTTTCTTCATTTGCTTCATCATGCCCTGCATCTGGTCGTACTGCGCCAGCATGCGGTTGAC
>DATJCP010000537.1:0-2922 GCA_035514715.1 Candidimonas sp. | reverse complement strand
CCCCATCCTATCTGGCCAAGGTAGAAGCGGTGCGCCCCTAGCCAGCCCAGGAAAATTGCCAGCACTATGGCTATCTTCCTGTGATTGGTGGGTTTTTCAAGTTCGTCACCTTTGTTTTTGATGATCCACAGGCTGATAGGCACGGTCAGCAGCAAGGCGATTACGACCTTGCCGGCATGAACGGCAGCGTAATCCTTGATGGCGTAGTAGACATCCGAGAAATTATGGATGACCAACCCGGTAAGATGCGATATCCACGCAAATGCTTCGTACGCTATGGTTTCGCCAAAGGTGAGCGCCACCAGGATGATGATGAAAACAGCGACGGCCAGTATGATTTTTCGCAGCATATTCCGAACTTGCCTTATGGATATTTTGTCATGACGTTTTCATCATAAACCATACTGGCGCGTAATCTGGTCAGGCTTGCGCCAAGCGCCATAACGATGTGACTTCAGCACTGCGCGCCGCATGCAAGGGGTCGGTTTCGTCCATGGCCTTGGGGTGTTTGGGGCGCGCATCCATGCGATCCACAACGCGCAAGCCTGCCGTTGTAATGGCTTGCAGCAAAAAATCACGGCTGCGTAGGCCCAGGTGTTCTGCCAAGTCCGACATAATCAGCCAGCCCTCGCCGTTGGGTGTCAGGTGACTGGCCAGGCCGTTTAAAAAGCCCAGCAACATGCGGCTATCGGGGTCGTAAATGGCGCGTTCGATAGGGGTCGTCGGTTTGGCTGGCAGCCAGGGGGGATTGCACACGATAAGCGCGCTGGTGCCTGCGGGAAACAAATCGGTGTCTTGCAATTCAATGGCCTTACTCAAGCCAAGGCTATCGATATTTTCGCGGGCGCAAGCCAGAGCGCGCGGATCCTGATCGGTGGCAATGACCTTGCGGACTCCGCGTTGGGCCAGCACTGCCGCCAGCACACCGCTGCCTGTACCAATATCGAAGGCCAACTCCTTGCTCGGCAATGGGGCTTGCGCAATCAGATCGATGTACTCGCCGCGATTGGGTGAAAAAACCCCGTAGTGCACATGAATATTGTGATCTAACGCAGGAATGGCCACCCCCTTTTTTTGCCATTCGTACGCGCCGATGATGCCTTGCAATGCACGCAGCGATAACAGGAAGGGCTCGCGGATCTCTCCGATGGCAGCCCGGCAAGCGTCCGCGACATCGGGGGCGCGGCGCAGGGCGATCGAGGCATTGGCATCCAGTTCAATCAACAGCCTGTTAAGCAGTTGTGTGCGTTGTGATTGCTGCAAGCGGTGTTGGTTGAAGGCACTTAGCGGCTCAGCGACGGTGGCTTTCTTGCGCGGCGCTTTTTTTGGCTTGTCGATGCGACGAGCCAGCGCCTGCAGAAGCTGGCGAGCATTATGAAAGTCCCCACGCCAAAGCAGCGATGTCCCCTGGCTGACAAGTCGATAGGCCGAGTCGGCGCTTAAAGTGTCGTCGGCGATGACAATGCGCTTTGGCAGCGCACTATTGTTCTCGGCAGGCCACCAGGCAGTGCGAGCCTGATCATCTTCCGTCCAGACGGCATGTAGGGGAGAGGAGAGATCGTTCAGGGCAAGCATTGATTAGCCATTTGTAAAATTGGCCTTATTGTAGGTCCTAAGCGCCATCTATGCGCAAGCACCCAGCCCGTCTCAGCGGCATCCCAAATATCCCTATCTCAGCGTGTCAGGTCCTATTTATTGAGCACACGTTTGCCGAATAGCATGCTCCCAGCGTTCCATCAATCCCCGCGCATCGCTTGCCGCCAGTTGAGGTATGAAGCGCCGCTCCTCCTCCCATAACCCCGACAGCTCCTCCTTGCTTGCATAAACCCCGCTAGTCAGGCCTGCCAAGTAGGCGGCGCCTAGCGCCGTAGTTTCCACCATGGAAGGACGTACGACGGGAATGCCCAGCAAATCAGCCTGGAATTGCATCAGCAAATCGTTCACGCAGGCGCCGCCGTCAACACGCAGTTCGGTCAGCGGCGCCGCACCCGCCGCCACAGCGTCACGGCTCATGGCCAGCAGCAGGGCGGTACTTTGGTAGGCAATGCTTTCCAGGGCTGCACGGGCGATATGCCCCATGGTGCTGCCGCGCGTCAAGCCAGTGATAGTGCCGCGCGCATCAGGTTTCCAGTAAGGGGCGCCCAGCCCGGTGAACGCCGGTACCAGCATGACGCCGCCCGAGTCAGGCACGCTTTGTGCCAAGATTTCTATTTCGCTGCTCTTTTTGAAGGCATGCAATCCATCGCGCAGCCACTGTACGACTGCGCCTGCAACAAATACGCTCCCTTCCAGGGCGAATTCAGTTTGCGGGCCTGTTTGTGCTGCACTGGTGGTGACCAGGCCGTTCTGTGAAACCTGGAATTTGCTTCCGGTATGCATCAACATGAAGCAGCCCGTTCCGTAGGTGTTTTTGGCCATGCCTTCGGTAAAGCACGCCTGGCCGAAAAGAGCGCTTTGCTGATCGCCGGCCACGCCGCAAATAGGGATGGCATGCCCAAGCAGATCAGCATGCGCTGCCCCGAACTCGGCGGCCGATGGCAGCACTTGCGGCATCAACGACGGCTCGATATCCAGCGCTTGCAACAGATCTTCATCCCATAGGTTGCTGTGTACATTGAACAGCATGGTGCGCGAAGCATTGCTGACATCGGTACGGTGAGTGCCGTCCTGGGTCAGTTGCCAGATCAGCCAGCTATCGATGGTGCCGAATGCAAGTTCGCCTTTGCGTGCCAGTTCGCGGGCTTGCGGCACATGGTCGAGTATCCATTTCAGCTTGGTACCTGAAAAGTAGGCGTCGATGCGCAGCCCGGTCTTCTCCAGGATGCTGGATTCCAGGCCTTTTTCGCGTAATTCAGCACAGGCCGGTTCGGCGCGTCGGTCTTGCCAGACGATAGCGTTGTATATCGGCTGGCCGGTTTTGCG
>DATJCP010000536.1:0-4585 GCA_035514715.1 Candidimonas sp. | reverse complement strand
TCCGCCGGCCGCACGCCTAATCCCGACGTCTTGTGCAACGCTGAAATCAAATTCAAGGCATTTCTTGATCATGCCATGTCGCTGGGCGCCGATCATATCGCCACCGGCCATTATGCGCGGGTGCGTACCGTGCAAACCGAGAGCGGCGAGCAGCACCAATTGCTGAAGGCCTTGGATCACACCAAAGATCAAAGCTATTTTTTGCACCGCCTGAACCAGAAACAATTGGCCAAGACGCTTTTTCCTCTAGGTGAAATACCCAAGACGGAAGTGCGGCGCATGGCGCAGGCCTTGCAATTGCCTAACGCGGCCAAGAAAGACTCCACTGGTATTTGCTTTATCGGCGAACGGCCCTTCCGCGAATTTCTGAATCGTTACCTGCCAACCAAGCCGGGCCCCATCAAGACGCCGGAAGGCATTGTGGTGGGCAAGCACGAAGGTTTGTCGTTTTATACCTTGGGCCAGCGTAAAGGCCTGGGCATAGGCGGAATCAAAGGGAATCAGCGCGATGACGGTACGGCCGATGCCTGGTACACCGCCCGTAAAGACCTTGAAAACAATACGCTCTATGTCGTTCAAGGTCATGATCATCCCTGGCTGCTGGCGAAAAATCTTCAAACGCAGGACGCCAGTTGGGTATCGGGAAGCGCGCCGCCGCCTGGAAGTTATGCGGCCAAAACCCGGTACCGTCAGGCTGATTCGGCATGCGTGCTGAAAGACGCGACCGCCGAAAGCTTTACCTTGTCGTTCGAGCAGGATCAATGGGCGGTGACGCCCGGCCAATCGGCTGTGCTGTATTCAGGCGATGTCTGTTTGGGCGGTGGCATTATTGTCTAAAGGCTGGCGCTAGCCGCTAGCTTACCTTTCACTCTTTTTATCTCCTTTTTTCAAGGTTGTTATGGATCCGGTTTTGATTGTCAGCTTGGCATGCCTGGGTGCTGCAGTAGGATTTGCGGCTGGTTTGTTGGGAATAGGGGGCGGAATGATACTGGTGCCGTTCCTGACCATACTGCTGGCCTTGTATGGCGTACCCGAGCAGTTTGTGGTGCATGCGGCAATTGCTACATCCATGACGACTATTATCTTTACTTCCATTTCCAGCATGCGCGCCCATCATGCCAAAGGCGCCATACGCTGGGACATCGTCTCCGTCATGGCCCCCGGCATGATAGTGGGTGGCCTGATTTCAGGCGGAGCGGTTTTCTCTTACCTGAGCGGCGCCTGGCTATCATTGATATTCGGGGTGTTTGTGGCGTATTCGGGCATGAAAATGCTTAGCGGCAAGCCGCCCGTCGCCAGTCGGACCATTCCGGGCAAAGCCGCAACGGCGGGTGTCGGGGTGGGTATTGGGTTCGCCTCAGGTTTGTTGGGTGCCGGCGGCGGATTTTTGTCTGTCCCTTTCATGACACGCAGTAATGTAGCCGTACACAATGCTGTGGCAACTTCCGCGGCGTTGGGTTTCTTTATTGCCGTTGCCAATAGCGCTGGCTATATCTATTCAGGCTTTCGCGAGGTTGCAGGCCAAGAGGGCATGCTGGGCTATATCTACTGGCCAGCACTGGTGGTGCTTTCGGCGATGAGTGTCTTGACCGCTCCTTTCGGCGCCCGTTGTGCTCACAGTTTGCCGGTAGCCACCTTGAAGCGTGTGTTCGCCTGCCTGCTGTTCGCACTGGCCGCGTATATGCTGTTCGAGGCTTATAAGGCGTTTTGAGTTCTGCGGGATTGCCAGGGCCACGGCTGCTGGCAATAAAAAACACCATCTATCTTTTGGATTGATGGTGTTTTTTTATTGCCGCGCCGGATTACGTTTGGTTTTGAGAACGCTTCGGCGGGCGTGCCGCCAGACCTTTTAGCCCTTGGGCGGCAGCGTAGTGCTGAACGAAGGGCGGCTTTGCAGCTTTTCGTCGAGGCGCTGCAGGTTGGCGTAGTGCGAACGCCAATTCAAGTGGTCGCAACGCAAATCGAGATAGCCCAGGGCACAGCCCACTGCGACATCGGCCAAGCTGAAGTTTACGCCCATGCAAAAGGGCTGGTCATCCAGGCTTTTGTTCATGGAGTCGAGCGCGGCCGAGATCTTTTTGTATTGGCGATCTATCCAGGCCTGACTGCGTAGTTCAGGGGCTCTGCGATTGAGTTCAACGTTGATGGCGACAGCGGCGTCGAGCACGCCGTCGGCAATGGCTTCCCAGCACTTGGTAGCGGCGCGGTCGCGGCTTTGCTGCGGGATAAGCCTGCCTACAGGCGAAAGGGTGTCCAGATACTCGACAATAACGCGAGAGTCGAACAAGCTACCGCTGTCGTCCATGATGAGACAGGGTACTTTCCCCAGAGGGTTGTGGGCCTGTATTTGTGTATCTTCGGCCCACACATTCTCGAGAACGAATTCGTAATCGAGTTTTTTCTCGGCCATCACGACGCGCACTTTGCGCACGTAAGGGCTAGTTAGCGAACCAATAAGTTTCATGGCAAAGTTTATGAGTTACAGGCGAAAAAAGTATAGCAGGATACCGAAGCTTATTCGCCAGTAACCCTAGACAAAAGCGGTGCTCTGGCCCTGGCGCTGCGAATGTGTCGTTTATATGCGGATTCCGTGCGGGAGGCTTGACGAATCCGATATGACAGTATCCGCCGGTTTGTCGGTCAAGGGGAGGGGGATTTATGCTGCAAGGGTGTGGATGTTAGAATTCTGGCTAATTTTTCTTTACGTGAACTGCCATGTTAATTGCCTCGCAACTAAGTCATTTGAACGCCTTGTCTCCTCTTGACGGCCGCTACGCCGCAAAAGGGCAAGTCCTACGAGCAACCCTGTCTGAAGCTGCGTTTATGGCTCACCGGGTTGAAGTTGAAGTGGCCTGGTTGCTGGGCCTGTCTGAAGCGGGGCTCCCAGAGCTGCAAGCTTTTTCAGCGCCGGCAAAGGCTTTGCTGAAGCAACTGGTGGACGAGTTCTCGGAAGACGATGCCGCGCGCATCAAGGAAATCGAAAAAGTCACCAACCACGACGTCAAGGCCGTCGAGTATTGGCTGAAAGAGCGCGTGGCCGGTAATGCCGAATTGGCCGCCGCGGCAGAGTTCATCCACTTTGCCTGCACGTCGGAAGATATCAACAATACTTCGCACGCCCTGATGTTGACGCGCGCCCGGTCGCAGTTCATTCTGCCCAAGCTTAACGAGCTGTGCCAACATTTAAAGGGCATGGCTCGCCAATTTGCCGATCAGCCCATGTTGTCGCGCACCCATGGGCAGCCTGCCAGCCCTACAACGCTGGGTAAGGAGTTTGCCAACGTGGCTGCTCGCCTGGAACGCGCTATTGCTGCGATCGAAGCCATCGAACCCCTGGCCAAGCTGAATGGCGCCACTGGCAACTACAACGCCCATATGTCGGCTTATCCCGAGATAGACTGGCCTGCATTCAGCGCCGGTGTGCTGTCAAACCTGGGCCTGACGCAAAACCCTTATTCGATCCAGATCGAACCCCATGACTGGATGGCTGCGTTGTTTGACGCTGTAGGCCGCGCGAATACCATCATCTTGGACCTTGATCGCGATATCTGGGGCTACGTCGCTCTGGGATACTTCAAACAGCGCCTGAAAGACGGCGAGGTCGGTTCTTCGACCATGCCGCACAAAGTCAATCCTATTGATTTTGAAAACTCCGAAGGCAATATTGGGCTGGCCAATGCCGTATTACGTCATCTGTCTGAAAAGCTGCCTGTCTCGCGCTGGCAGCGTGACCTGACCGATTCCACCGTGTTGCGCAATCTAGGCGTGGCTTTCGGCTATTGTGCAGTGGCGTACGACGCTTGCCTGCGCGGCTTGAACAAGCTGGAGCTCAACGCCGCCGTGATTGATAACGATATCGATACCTGCTGGGAAGTCCTGGCCGAACCAGTCCAGACGGTGATGCGCCGCTATGGCCTGCCACAGCCTTACGAGCAGCTCAAGGCCCTGACTCGAGGCAAAGGCATCAATCAGGTGGGCTTGACTGAATTCATCCATGGCCTGGACTTGCCTGCCGAGCCTAAAGCTCGTTTGCTTGCCATGACACCGCGCAGCTACATCGGTTTGGCCGCGGATCTCGCCAAGAAAATCTAAGTTTCCTTTTTTGATTTTTTGTTTGTGTTGTTTTAAATCAGGAGCTTTTATGAAGAAGAAACTTGGCTTGTTTGCAGCCGCCGGTCTGATAGCCTTGGCATCGACACCGTCCATGGCGCAGTTTGCCAAAGCGGAAGACGCTATCAAATACCGCGAGGCTGCCATGACCTTGATGGGTTCGCATTTTGGCCGTATGGGTCCTGTTGCCAAGAAAGAGGCGCCTTATGATAAAGAGCAGATCAAGGCAAACGTTGCTGTGCTGAATACGTTAGCTGCGCTGCCTTGGGTCGCGTACGGTGCAGGCACTGAGGGCGGCGAAGCCAAGCCCGAGATCTGGAGTGACCCGCAGGGCTTCAAGCAGGCGCAAGACAAGTTCAATACAGGCATGGGTAAACTTACCGTTGCAGCCGACGCCGGCGACTTTGATGCATTCAGGGTTGCATTTGGCGAAGTTGGAAAAAGCTGCAAGTCCTGTCATGATGCGTATCGCGAA
>DATJCP010000535.1:0-24651 GCA_035514715.1 Candidimonas sp. | reverse complement strand
ACTGGGCATCCAGAGTACAGAGGCCGCGCATGTGTTCCAGGTATTCCTGGGCATAGCGCAAATCCTGGAATTCCAGGGTGCGGCGCAGGCCGGCCGCCATCATGGGCTGCGCCTGTATTGGAAAATTCTGCTTCAGGTCGTCCAGCAGACGTTGTACTTGAGGGTTGGCGGCCTGATCAGGGACGTCGGGCGATGGGCGGTTGGTGTCAATGCTTGCCGGTTTGGGGGCGGCTTGGGCAGCGGCATCAAAGCCCAGGGCAAAAGCTCGCAGGCTGGCGTCTACGCCTACGCCGGCGCGACGTATGGTTTGCTCATAGTCGTCGCGGGTGAACGGCAAGGCGCCGCTGCCTGCGATGGCGCCAAACAGGCTGGCGCTGATAACGCTGCCGGCCTGGTCGGCCAGCAGTTGAAGATCGAAGCAGTAAAACTTTTTGGCAGCCTCGTTGCCGGCATCGATAACTTTGTTGGGGTTGGCAATGCCATTGCCATGAGCCGCTTTTTCCGTCACCGCATAGCTGCGGTGAGATGAGGAAATCAGGGTGGTCCGGTCAGGAGTGACCAAGCCGCGCTGTATGGCGCGCCCGCCTTCCATCAGTTCGGCCGCCACGACCAGGTCAACGTCTCCGGGTGTGGGCATCATGGCGAGCGCCGGCTGGCGCCCCGCTGCGTGCACAGCCGACTCTGGCAGCAGTTCAAGGTAGTAAATCGTGGCGCCGGTGCGCTGCGCTACGCCGGGCACCGAGGTGGTCTGGGCCCACCACTGGGCGTGCTCGGCCATGTCGACGACCCAGTCGGCCAATACGCCTCCGCCTTGCCCGCCCATGGCAAGTATGGCTATCTTGATAGGCGTGCCGGCGTGAAACAGGATGGGGGCAGTCATGGGTGGCGTGCTTATAAAGAGAATTCGTTCAGTCGCGCGTTGCGACGAGACTGAAGGAAATGAATAATGCCCTGGCGCATGCGCACCATGAACAAATCCCAGCGGCTGGGGTTGTGCACGATGTCAGCCCGATAGAACGAGGGGCAAAGCACGGCGGCATGGGCGACTTCGCCGCAATTGCCACAGCCCACGCAGCTATTGTCGACGTAAGCGACGGGGTCTTCTTTGAGGGGGTCGCCGCTATCTTTGACGGTCAGCGATGGGCACCCCGATAAGCGGATACAGGCATGGTCGCCGGTACAGACATCCGGGTCGACGCCGAAGCGTTCTTTGACCATGCGCTGGCCGCTTTTGACCGCCTTGTTGAATAGGGGCTTTTCGCGGCGCTGCCGGTTCAGCATGCATTCCGACTGCGCGATGATGACTTTCGGGCCTTTTTCGGACGTGGTCAGGGCTTCTTCTATGGTGGCCTGGACCTTGGCTACGTCGTAAGTGCGATCCAGCGTGCGCAGCCACTTCACACCTACGCCGCGCACCGCGCCTTCTATGGGGTTGTTGGTGGACCTGTGTACGTTGCTGGCGCGTGATGACAAGATATCCTGGCCGCCGGTAGCGGCAGAGTAATAGTTGTCGATAATGATGATGACGCCATCGTATTTGTTGAAAACGGCGTTGCCTATGCCGGACGCCAGCCCGTTGTGCCAAAAACCGCCGTCGCCCATGATGGATATGGGCCGCTTGGATGATGGCACGTTGAACGCTGCTACGCTGGAGGCGCCCAGGCCATAGCCCATGGTGGTGGCGCCCAGATTGAAGGGCGGCAGGATGGAAAAAAGATGGCAGCCGATATCGCAGGCAATATGGTGTTCGCCCAGTTTTTCCTGGGCCAGGGTCAGGGCGGAGAAAACCGGCCGTTCAGGGCAGCCGGTGCAAAAGCCGGCAGGGCGCGGCGGCACAACCTGTGCCAGTGCGTCTATATGGGTTGGCTTGGGTTCGGGGGTGACGACACGGGGTTTGACTGTGGGCCGTACGGCTTGGGATACTTGCATGGCTGCGCTGTCGGGCGCATTTGCAGGGGTGATGACCGGCAGCAATTGTGGTTTGTGCGTAGCCAGGAATTGCTGCAAGCCGTCGCGCATGACGGCTGTGGTGTATTCACCCGCCATCGGCAGACAGTCTTTGCCTGATAGCACGGTGCTGATGCCGGCCTGGCGCAAAATCGTGTGCAGATTTTGTTCTATATAGTTGGGTTGCCCTTCTTCCAGTAGCAAAACGGCTTTCTTGCCTTGGCAGAACGTTTGGATTTCGTCGTCAATAACGGGGTAGGTGACGTTCATGACGTAGAGCGGAATGCGGCTGTTGCCGAAGTTATCGGCCAGCCCCAGCAGCTGTAAGGAACGGATGACGCCGTTATATAGCCCGCCTTGCAGGATCAGCCCGATATCCTGGTTGTCGCCATCAAAGAATTCATTCAGTTGATTTTCTTTGATGAATTTGACTGCGGCCGGCCAGCGTGCCGTGATTTTTTCTTGTTCGTGAAGAAACGAGGCCGGTGGCAACACAATGCGGCTGGTATCGCGTACGGGGTTTTCCAGTGCGTCGCGTAAGGCGAAAGCAGGGCGTTGATTATCTTTGGCAATGAAGCGGCCATGTACATGACAGCCACGTATGCGTAGCTGCAAAATAACAGGGGTATTGCTGGCTTCGGATAGCTGGAAGCCGTCTTCCACCGCCTTGACCATGCTTTCCAGGTTGGGACGCGGGTCCAGCAGCCAGATTTGCGATTTCATCGCGAACGCATGGGTGCGCTCTTGCATGATCGAAGAGCCTTCGCCGTAATCTTCGCCCACAATGACCAGCGCTCCGCCGGTCACGCCGCCTGAAGCCAGGTTGGCCAGGGCGTCGGAGGCGACGTTGGTGCCCACAGTGGATTTCCAGGTAACTGCGCCGCGTATGGGATACATGACCGAGGCGGCCAATGTTGCCGCCGCTGTCGCTTCAGAAGCGCTGGCTTCAAAATGCACGCCCAGTTCGTCCAGGATTTCCTGAGCGTCGGCCAGCACGTCCATCAGGTGTGAGATTGGTGAGCCTTGATAGCCTGCCACATAGCCGACACCGGATTGCAACAGGCCTTTGGTTACGGCCAGGATACCTTCGCCGCGGAACTCTTCCCCAGCCCCGATGCGCAGTTGCTGTACCTCTTTCTTGAATGAGCGTTCAGCCATGTTGTCTCCTGGTGCCAGACCCTGCGCAAGTTGGCGGGCAGGTGCCTGACCTGTTTCGGTCAGTTGCTAGGCGGTTGGTATTTTCATGATACTTTAGGCTTCAATTTAAATGCCGTCAATAAAAACATGAAAATTCATACATAAGCAAAATTTAATAGATATAACAGCTGCTTGGGTATAAGTAGTTACCATTATTTGATTGGGTAAAATAGCTATTCTGGTGATTTTTCAAGCTAATATAAGACGGGATATGCAGAAGAAAGCCGTAAAGATTGCGGCCTGGCAAAGGATATTGAATGCAAACCGCTGACTCGACACGTTTTGTGCATCGTTATTTGGCCTCGGTCCTGGCGCAAGCCAGCCATCGTATTTCTGCTGAGTTTCATGTCGAGGTAAAAAAGGCCGGCCTTACTGTGACAGAGTGGCGGGTACTGGGCAGCCTTGTCGGGGGCGAAGGCGAAACCGTTGGCGAATTGGCTGAACTGGCGGTAACCAAGCAGCCCACGCTTAGCAAAGTGCTGCCGCGCCTGGAAGCGCAGGGTTATATCAGCATGAAAACCGCCAGGCTTGACCGGCGCCAGACGCTGGTGGCCATTACCCCTAAGGGCGCCAAGCTTATTGACGGCCTATGTGACCTGGCAATGGAGCATCAGCGGCGGGTACTGGAAAAACTGGATCCAGGCCACGCAGACCGCCTGGTCGACATGCTGCGCGCCATTATTTCGCGTTGAACTTTTAGCCGAATTCAGCCTCTTATCACAGGAAGCACGGTAGTCTGCAGTCAGGAATTAGCACTCCTGACCCCAGAGTGCTAATATAAGCAAACACTATTTTCATGAGGGCCGTTTATCCGATGACTCCCAGCACGAACTCCCTGGCTTTATCCAATGGTCAATTGGCTATGGCTATTTCCAATCCTGGTGCATTAGGCACGATCGAGGCCTACATCAGCGCTGTCAATCGTCTGCCCATGCTCACGCACGAGCAGGAACTGGAATTGGGTAAACGGTTGCGCGATGAATCTGATCTCGACGCCGCCCGCCAGCTTATTACCTCGCATTTGCGCCTGGTTGTTTCAATTGCCCGTCAATACCTGGGATATGGCTTGGCTCATGCCGATCTTATCCAGGAAGGCAACGTGGGGCTCATGAAAGCCGTCAAGCGCTTCGACGTTGAACGCGGGGTTCGCCTGGTGTCGTTTGCCGTACATTGGATCAAGGCCGAAATCCACGAATACATTGTGCGCAACTGGCGCATGGTCAAGGTGGCAACCACCAAGGCACAGCGCAAACTGTTCTTCAACTTGCGCCGCATGCGTCCCGATGGGCAAACGCTTGATCCTGAACAGGTCGATGCTATTGCGCGCGAACTGAACGTGCGCCCTGAAGACGTCAGCGAAATGGAAGTGCGCATGTCGGGCAGGGAAATGGCTCTGGAAGCGCCCGGTGATGACGATGAAAGCTACGCGCCTATCGCCTACTTATCCGATGAAGGCCATCAGGAACCTTCCCGCGTACTCGAGCGCCGTGCGCTTGATACCTTGCAGGGGTCTGGCTTGGCCGATGCCATTGAAAGCCTGGAGCCGCGTTCGCGCCGTATTGTCCAGGCGCGCTGGTTGCAAGATGAAGGCGGGGCTACGTTGCACGAGCTGGCGGCCGAATTCGGCGTATCGGCAGAACGTATCCGCCAGATCGAAACCGCGGCGTTCAAAAAGCTGCGAATGGTCCTGGCTGGTTAAAACCCTTTGTGTGTCATAGTTTTTTACACCTTTTTAATGTAAAACCTGAACTTCTCGCCGGTAAGCGGTACTAACTCTGTATAGGACGATGTGTTTGCCATGCGATGCGCGAGCCATTGAACTATCGTCCGCTTCGGCTTCTCCTCTTCCCCTCCCTTTTGAAGCGGACGTTTATGGGACACCTCCAGGTGTCCCGTTTTTTTTGTGCGCTCCAATTTGCAAAAAAAAGCCGCAGGCACCAAAAGCCGGTGAAAAAAGCGATATCCTTGCATAGCGTAAAGATGCAGCAAGGGAAGTCAGTAACATGCAAATTGGACACATCGTATTCGGCCTGGCCGGCCTGCTGGCCCTGGTATCTTTCATGCCAGCCGTCGCGGGCCGCTTGCGTTTGCCTTATTCGGTGCTGCTGGCTATTGTCGGATTCGTTCTAGGCCTAGTCATCCACGTCCATAGCTGGGCGCCGATGGTCATGTCCGACTTTCTGGACTCACTGCAGAATTTCGAGGTTTCTTCTGAAACCTTCTTGTTTGTCTTCCTGCCGGTACTGCTGTTCGAGACGTCGCTTGCATTGAATGTGCGGCGTTTACTGGATGATATCGGGCCTATCCTGATGATGGCCATCGTTGCTGTGGTGGTCTGCACGGTGGCCGTCGGCTTCTCGATTAGTGCCGTCTCGGGGTACGGGCTGGTGGTCTGCCTGATGCTGGGGGCTATCGTTGCAACAACCGATCCTATCGCAGTGGTGGGCGTGTTTCGCGAGGTTGGGGCGCCCAAGCGCTTGACGACGCTGGTCGAAGGCGAATCCCTGTTCAATGACGCGGCCTCGATCGCTTTGTACTCGGTATTGCTGACGGTTTTGTATGGCGGCGGCGTACTGTCGGTAGGCCAGGTGTTCTCCAGCTTTCTGCTCAGTTTCGTGGGCGGGGGGATTGTGGGGTTCCTGATGGGACGTCTGGCTTGCGGGATATTTATCTGGCTGCGAGGCTGGCCCACCGCTGAAATTACCCTCACGGTGGCCTTCGCCTACCTGACCTTTTATATCTCCGAGCATTATCTGGGTGTTTCCGGCGTAGTGGCAACCGTCATTGCCGGGCTGGTGGTTGGGTCGGTGGGGCGCACCCGTATGTCGCCAGCCACCTTCGAGCAATTGTCGGCCTCGTGGGCTCAGTTTGGATTTTGGGCCAATTCGCTGATTTTCGTGTTCGCCGCCATGCTGATTCCGCGCATGATGGCGGAAATCACCTGGAAGCAAGTCTTGCTGATTTTGCTGGTGTTCCTGGTAACGCTGCTGGCCCGTGCCCTGATGGTGTTTTGTGTGCTGCCTGTCCTGGGCCTGACGCGCTTTGGCACCAAGGTAAGCCCGGCTTATCGCGTGGTGATGTGGTGGGGAGGTTTGCGCGGCGCTGTGTCGCTGGCACTGGCGCTGGCGGTGACGGAACAGCACAATGTTCCGTACGAGGTGCGCCAATTCATTGCTGTGGCTACCACGGGTTTTGTCTTGATGACTTTGTTCGTCAATGGCATCAGTCTGCGGCCGTTGATACGCCGGTTGCGCCTCAATGAGCTTTCGCCCTTCGATAGAACCTTGCGTAACCAGGCTTTGGTGGTTGCCCTGGAAGAGTTGCGTGGCAAGACTGACGAAATCGCCAAGAACGAGCATATCGGGGACGATGTGCGGGCACGCATACATGCGGTATTCGATGCGACGCAGGCCAGCGTCGACGGCGGCGAAGTCAACCAGCTGTCGCACGACCAGAAGGTGTCTATGGGTTTGGCCATGGTGGCGGCCCGCGAAGAAGAAATGTGGTTCGACACGCTTAAAGCCCAGGTGGTGGACTGGCGTACGGCTGAGTCTTTGCTGGCGCGCGCCGAGCGCATGAGCGATGCCGTGCGTTTGGGTGGTCTGGGCGGTTTCGAGGCCGCCATCGCAGCTGATTTGCGTTATTCCACGTCGTTTCGCCTTTCTTTGCGGGTGCATTACTTGTTCGGTTTCCAGGGGTGGCTGGCGCGCGAGCTGGCCAATCGATTTGCCAACTTGATGAGCAAGCGTTCGATCGCGCAACACTTGATCCAGTTTGCCGAGCAGGAAATACAGCCTTTGCTGGGACCTGAGGCCACTGCTACGATCGTCCAGGCGCATAGGCGCCGTCTTGTGCTGCTGGAAAGCGCTTTGCAAGCGCTGAACCTGCAATATCCCTTGTTCGCGCATTGGCTACAGGAATCTTACTTGGCGCGCATGGCGCGGGCTCTGGAGCGTTTGCGCTATCGCGACATGTTGTCGCAATTCTTGATTACCGGTGAAATGTATTCGGATCTGATCAAGCAGATAGAGCAGCGCTGGAGCCATATCGAACAGCGTCCCGCATTGGATATCGCGATCAGCGCCAGCGAGTTGATCCGGCGCGTGCCGATGTTCGAAGGGGCGTCGCCGACGGCGATGAAAGCCATCAGTAAAGTCCTCAAGCCTCGTCTGGCGATTCCTGATCAGGAGATCCAGATGCAGGTAGGGCGTAGCCGGGTGATGTACTTTGTGGCGTCGGGCGCGGTAACCATACATTTGCCTGACGATACAACTGTCGAGTTGGGTACGGGCGAAATCTTCGGCGAATTGGCGTTGGTAGCAGGTACGGAGTTCGCGGCCAAGGTAACCTCGTTAGGTTATAGCCGCCTACTGATGCTGATGGAGGGAGATTTCGAGGCGCTATGTGCGGACGACCCGATATTGCGTGAAAAAATCGATATCGTGGTCAAGCAGCGTTTGCGCGCCCTGGAGGTTTGGCAGCAGTTTCAGTCAGGCGAACGCCAACATGAACCGCTGCCGGACTTGCAGCCAAAAACGTCCTGATTAGCCTACAGCAACAACTTGATATCGTCTGCGATGTCTTTGGCGCTGGCATTGCCGCTGACCAGGACGCGCGATTCGCCTTCCTGGTCAAAAAGGTAAAACGACGAGGCGTGATCCATGCCGTACTGGTCGGCAGTGCCGCCTGGCGACTTGGCATAGTAGGCTTTGAATGATTTAGCCGTTTTGCTGAGTTGTTCCGGTGTACCGGTAAGGCCGACGAAAGCAGGGTTGAAGGCCTGGACATAGGCCGACAGGATTTCCGGCGTATCGCGCGCGGGGTCGACACTGATCATCAGAACTTGGACTTTTTCGGCATCTTTGCCCAGCAGTTCCATGGTTTGTGACAGTTCCGCCATGGCGGTGGGGCACACATCGGGGCACTGCGTATAGCCGAAGAACACCAATACGACCTTGCCTTTATAGTCGGCAAGACGGCGTACCTGGCTGGTTCCGTCCAGCATTTCCAAGTCGCGGCCCAATTGGGTGCCGCTGATGTCCGAACCCTGGAAAACAACTTCTTTTTTGCTGCAGGCAGCCAGCAAGGGTGACAGTGCAACCGCGGCCGAGGCGGTCAGGAGAACACGACGCTTACTTGAAAAACCAGACATGAAACACCTACAGTTATGAGTCAGATCAGCGCGACCCAATGGTCAATAAGCAGTGCGCCAAAAAGTAGCGCCAAATACAAAATGGAAAAGCGAAACAGCTTGCGCGATAGTTCATCGGAATAGGCCTTGTGCAAGCGCCATGCATACGAGATGAACATGCCGCTTAGTATAACGGCAGCGGCCAGGTAGACCAGTCCGCTCATGCGCACGATGAATGGCAGCAGCGTGGCAGCGAATAAGACAAAGCTGTACAGCAGGATATGCAGGCGGGTGAATTGCTTGCCATGGGTGACCGGCAGCATGGGCAGGCCAGACTTGGCGTAGTCGTTGTTGCGGTACAAGGCCAGCGCCCAAAAATGTGGCGGCGTCCAGATGAAGATGATCAGTACCAGTATCCAGGCTTCGGCTGGAACCGAATCGGCAATCGCCGCCCATCCAAGGGCCGGCGGCATGGCGCCCGATAAGCCGCCAATCACAATGTTCTGTGGGGTGAGCGGCTTCAGGATCATGGTGTAGATGATGGCATAGCCCACAAACGTGGCGAATGTCAGCCACATGGTCAATGGGTTGACCAGGGTATACAGCACCAGCATGCCCAGGCCGCCCAGCAGGCCGGACAGCAGGATGACCTGTTGGTTGCTGATAGTGCCCCGCGCCGTCCCGCGCCTGGCGGTGCGCAGCATGCGGGCGTCGATTTCCTGTTCGATCAGGCAGTTCACGGCAAATGCGGCGGCGGCCAGCAGCCAGATGCCCACCGTACCGGCAACCACTTTGCCCATGTCGGGCAGGCCGGGGCTGGCCAGGAACATGCCGATGACGGCGCAAAATACCGCAAGCTGGGTAACCCGTGGTTTTGTTAGAACGAGGTACTGCCGGAAAATGGCTTGTGTCGGGGCGGGAACGGTAGTCATGCGGGTATTTTAGACCTATAGTCGCGCGACAAGCGCACCAGAAGAGTGACGCTGGCCAGGACCAAGCCAGCAGCGCCGCCGTTATGCAAGACGGCGATTAACAAGGGCCATTGGAAAAAAATGGTGGTCAGGCCCGTAACCAACTGGGCGGCAAGCAAAGCCAGCACCAGCGTGGCAGGGCCGCGTAAACCGGGTTCAGCCCGCATTTTCCAGGCGAGTATACCCAAGTAGGCAAATACCAGGAAGGCAAAGTTCCTGTGCACCCAGTGTATGGAGGTCAGGGCGTACTGGGAAATCAGTTCGCCCGACGGCAGCATGCCCAGCCCGCGGATCAATGAATAGCCGCCTTTGAAGTCCATGGGGGGCACCCACTCGCCATGGCACATGGGAAAGTCCATGCAGGCCAGGGCGGCATAATTGGTGCTTACCCAGCCGCCTAACGCGATTTGGATAAACAACAGCGCAAGTCCGGCCACCATCCATGGCTGCCACCGACGTGCCTGTGGGCTGATCGGCTCATGGGGTTTTTCGCGGGCGGCAAGCCAAGTCATGAGCGCCAGCAATATCATGCCGCCCAGCAAATGGCTGGTCACTACGATAGGCATAAGCTGGTGCGTCACCGTCCATGCGCCAAATGCGCCTTGTATGCACACAGCGATCAGCGTGACGACAGCCAGACGCGGGGTATTGCCCAACTGGCGGCGATAACGCCAGGCCATATAGACAATACCGATGATCATCATGCCCAGTATCGAACCCACGTAGCGGTGGATCATCTCGATCCATGCTTTGGAAAAGCTGACGGCGCCGTACGGCATGGATTGCAGGGCCTGTTCAATGTGGCCGCTGGCGCCCAGGGGCGTTATCTTGCCGTAGCAGCCTGGCCAGTCCGGACAGCCCAGCCCTGAATCGGTCAGGCGCACAAAAGCGCCGAACATGATCAGGTCCAGTGTCAGGAACCACGTTAAAAATACCAGTTTTCGATACCGTGCAGTGATACGTTCAAGCATATTGGACTAGCCGATGCGGGAGTTGCGGATTAATTTGCTGATGTCATTACGCACGGAAATAGGATCGGCGTCGGCGGGGAATTCCAGCATTAGATTGCCAAGGGGGTCGATGATCCACATGGGGGCTTTAAGGGCGGCTTCGCGTTCGGCGGGGCTGGCGTTGGGCGCCAGGTAAGCGACCAGCTTTGCAGGATCGGCGCGCAGCATGTTGGTGCCCAGATAGGCTTCCTTGATTTGTTCGGAAACCGGCGCATTGTCGGTGATGAACCAGACCCGTGCCAGGCGCTCTACGTTCTTGCCCTGGCTTGCGTGCGAATTACGCAATACGAATAGCTTTTTTACGCATGATTCAGGGCAGGCGCCTTCATCGGCGCTGACCAGCAGCCATTTCCCATGCAGACTGTTCAGGTCGAAGGGTTTGCCGTCCAGCGTGGCTAGCGGCAATGTCGCTGTGTCGGGTACCGGCCGTTGCGGGTTGATTAGCGTGCCGTAGTTGCTGGATTCTTGCGGGCGCAGGCCCAGCGCCGGCACGTAATAGGCCAGCAAGGCAAATACCACTGGGGCCAGGCAAATGGCCACGATCAGGTATAGGGGGGTCTTGGAGCGCAATTTGGCGGATGTTTGGGGGGTAACAGGGTTAGGGCTGACCACAATGTTTCCTTACAAGGTCGAGGGCGTAATTTTTCGGCGCAGGGCGCGCCATGCAATGACCAGCCACGCACCGGCGGCGATGGCGGCAAAGCCAAACCATTGCAATGCGTAGCCGCGGTTTTTATCGGCATCCAGCGAAGGTACAGGCCACTCTTGCAATAGCGGCGTACCGGCGGCTTTGTCGGCTTGGGCGTTTGGGCTGGCGGCGTCCTGGGCCAATACCGTGGGTAGCAATGTCAGGCCGCTGGCTTTGCTGTAGGCGGCCAGATCCAGATTCTACACCTGAGGCACAGGCCGTGCCGGATCAGGCAGCTTGCCGGGCAGTTGTGTAGCGTTGTTATCAGACCATGACCATAGCTCGAATAGGCGGGGCACACGTTCAAGCAATTCGCCGTTTACCGTTTGTTCATCGGGGGGGGCTGGAATGGCGGGCATGGCGGCGCCGGGCCGCATGGGCCGCGGCAGCCATCCGCGCAGCACCAGGACGGCGGTATTGGCGGCGGCGTCGATAAGCAACGGCGTGGCCACCCAATATCCGGGTCGGCCTTGGTAGTTACGGTTTTCCAGGAGTACAGTCAGTTGGTGCAGCCATATGCCGTGTGCTGAGGCAGGGCGCCAAGGCACCAGGTCCTGTGCAGGCGTGCCGGGGCTCAGGGCCAGGGCGGTGGTGTTGCGCCCAGCTTGTATCGCATCCTTGATGGCCAGACGCTGGGCGGCGCGGTTCAGTTGCCAGTTTCCCAGTGATGCGAACGTAATCGCCATGATGCCGAGTAAAATCAGGGCGGCAATCGTGCGATAAGTTGTGTGAGAGCGTGCCATGTCTGCAATAATTCCAGTTTCGCCGGAGGCCAATATGCGTTTCGTAGTAATCCTAGCGTTCCTGGGTATTGTAGGAAGTTTAGCCTCTGCGCTGTTCTATCTTATGCGCGACAAAGGTGGGACCAATCGTACGGTCAACGCCCTGACAGTGCGCATAGGGCTGTCGATAGCGTTGTTTCTGTTCGTGCTGTTTGCCCATCATATGGGCTGGATACAAAGCACCGGGATTGCCGCCCATTAAGCCCGGCGGCTTTCTTGGTATGTGGCGACAGCAGCGTAGCGTGCCTTGACGTTTTCCAGAAAAAAGGCCGGCAAGGCCAGCCTTTTTACCATACAGTCTTGCCGCTTAGAACCAGTAAACGAACAAGTACAGGCCTAGCCAGACGACGTCTACAAAGTGCCAGTACCAGGCTGCGCCTTCAAAGCCAAAGTGATGCGTGGCGGTGAAGTGGCCCCTGATCAGGCGGAACAGAATGACGGTCAGGAAGGTTGCGCCCAGAATCACGTGGAAGCCGTGGAAGCCGGTCAGCATGTAGAACAGCGAACCGTAGGCGCCCGAGTCAAAACGCAGATTCAGGTCGTTATAGGCATGGTGGTATTCGTATGCCTGGCAGGCAACGAAGGTAAAACCAAGAATAACCGTAAGAGCCAGCCAAAAAATGGCTTTGCCGCGATGGCTGGCACGCATGGCGTGGTGGGCAATGGTCAGGGTCAGGCCGGACGTCAACAGCAAGGCTGTGTTGATGGTAGGCAGCCAGAATGGGCCAACGGTTTTGAACTCAGGGACTACGCCTGCTGGCCCCAAGTTGGGCCAGGTGCCCGAAAAATTGGGCCACAGCATGGTTTGGTGGTCAAGGTTGCTAAGCCACGGCGTGGTGACTTCACGGGTGTACCACAGCGCTCCGAAGAACGCGGCAAAGAACATGACTTCCGAGAAAATGAACCAGGCCATGCTCCAGCGGTAGGAGTGATCCACGCGCTCGTTGTTCATGCCGCTTTCGGATTCGCGGATAGCATCGCCGAACCAGCCGTACAGTACGACGAAAAGGCTAAGAATACCGACGATGAAAAGCCAGAAGCCCACTTCGTAGCTGTTGATCCACAGGGATGCGCCCAGCAGCGTCAGCAGCAGGGAAAAGCTTGCGCGAACCGGGTGGACTGAGTCGGCAGGCACGTAGTAGTAAGGTGCCTCGTTGCCCTGAGCCAAGTGACTTGCACTCATGGTGTTCTCCTGATGCGAATTATTAATAAAAAATATTAGGCTAGGTAGGAAATAAGCCCACGGGCAGCCAAGACCAGCACAACAACGAAAACAATGGCAGCCAGTACGCCGGCAAGTATTAAGTGCACGGGGTTGAGCTTGGAGATGTCTTCGTTATAACCCTTGCCCTTGCGGACGCCGAAAAAGCCCCAGGCAACCGCTTTAAGCGTTTGGAAGAAGTTGAGTTTTCGGCGCGAAAGTTCTTGGATATCTTGTGTCATGGTGCCTTAGCTTCCCAGAGACCCGCCGCGCCAGAAGGTCCATGCCATAACCGCGATGATAATAATTACCAGGGCGATGGCGGTGTTGCGGTTCTTCCGGCGTTGGTCGGGTGTCATGAGCATGCCTTACTTGACAATGGGTGGGACAACAAAGGTATGGAACGGTGCTGGCGAAGGTACTGTCCACTCCAGGCCCGTAGCGCCTTCCCAAGGTTTGGCTGGGGCGGGCTCGCCCTTCCCGGCATAGGACCTGAGGATGACGTACAGGAATATCAGTTGCGACAGACCGAACCAGAAGGCGCCGATGGTGGCGATTTCGTTAAAGTCGGTGAACTGGGCTGCGTAGTCGGCATAGCGACGCGGCATACCGGCCAGACCCAGGAAGTGCATGGGGAAGAACGTGACGTTGAACGAGATCATGCTGGACCAGAAGTGCAGCTTGCCCAGTTTTTCGTTGTACATGCGGCCTGTCCATTTGGGCATCCAGTAGTAGGCGCCGGAGAACATGCCGAACAACGAGCCGGCCACCATCACATAGTGGAAGTGGGCGATAACGTAATAGGTGTCATGCACAGCAATGTCGATAGGCGCCACGGCCAGGATCAGGCCGGTAAAGCCGCCTATCGTGAACACGAAGATAAACCCAATCGCAAACAGCATGGGTGTTTCGAAGGTCATGGAGCCGCGCCACATGGTAGCAACCCAGTTGAATACCTTGACGCCGGTAGGAATCGAGATAAGCATGGTTGCATACATGAAGTACAGCTGACCCGTGACTGGCATGCCTGTGGCAAACATGTGGTGAGCCCAGACCAGGAACGACAGAATGGCAATGGCGGCCGTTGCATACACCATCGAGGCGTAGCCGAACAATTGCTTGCGGGCAAAGGCGGGTACGACGGCCGACACGATACCAAATGCCGGCAGAATCATGATGTAGACCTCGGGGTGACCGAAGAACCAGAACACGTGCTGATACAGGACGGGGTCGCCGCCTGCAGCTGCATTAAAGAAGCTGGTGCCAAAGTGGCGGTCGGTCAGCAGCATGGTCACGGCAGCAGCCAGAACAGGCATCACGGCGATGAGCAGGTAGGCAGTGATGAGCCAAGTCCAGCAGAACAGAGGCATTTTCATCAAAGTCATGCCAGGCGCGCGCATGTTGAGCACTGTCACGATGATGTTGATAGCGCCCATGATGGACGATGCGCCCAGGATGTGCACGGCGAAGATGGTGAAGTCCATGCCAGGACCCATTTGCAGCGACAAAGGCGCATACATGGTCCAGCCGGCAGCATTGGCGCCGCCAGGTACAAAGAATGAACTCGTCATCAGGATGGCGCCGATGGGCAACAGCCAGAAGCTGAAGTTGTTCATGCGGGCAAAGGCCATGTCGGACGCGCCGATTTGCAGCGGGATCATCCAGTTGGCAAAGCCTACGAACGCCGGCATGATGGCGCCGAAAATCATGATCAGGCCGTGCATGGTGGTGAATTGGTTGAACAATTCAGGCTGGAAAAACTGCAGGCCGGGTGCAAACAATTCGGTGCGCACCAACAATGCCAGCACGCCGCCTTCCAGCAGCATGGCAAATGAAAAGATCAGGTACATGGTACCGATATCTTTGTGGTTGGTGGCAAACAGCCAGCGCCGCCAGCCGTGTGGCTTGTGGTCGTGGTCGTCGTGCCCGTGGGCTGCGACGTGATCGGCAGTAACACTGCTCATGGTGGACTCCTTCCTACTCAACCGAGCGCTGGTAGCCAGCGGCCCGGTAAAAAAACATTCGAATTTGTTTTAAACGTGCCGGTGTCTTAGCGCAAGGCTTTGACGTCGGCAGGTTGAACGACAGGATCCTTGCCCTTGCCCGCATTGCCCCAGGCATTACGAGTGTAGGTAATGACCGCAGCAATTTCAACGTCGTTCAATTGGTCGCGGAAGGCCGCCATGGCAGTGCCGGGATGGCCATTTAGCACGGTGAGGGTTTGATCCTTCATGGGTGCCAGTACAAATTTTTCGCTACCGTCCAGTGCTGGGAAGGTGCCGGGAAGGCCTTTGCCGTTAGCCTGGTGACAGGCAACGCAGTTTGCAGTGTAAACCTGCTGGCCGCGGGCGACGAGCTCTTCCTTGGTCCACTTTTTATTTGGATCATCGGCAGCGGAAGCCAGCGCTTTTTTCTGGTCTGCGGACCACTTGTCGTAGTCGGCTTGCGAAACGACTTCGACAACGATAGGCATGAAGGCGTGATCTTTGCCGCAGAGCTCAGCGCATTGGCCGCGGTAAGTACCGATTTTTTCGGCACGGAACCAGGTGTCGCGCAGGAAGCCAGGCATCGCGTCTTGCTTGACGCCGAACTCAGGAATCATCCACGAGTGGATAACGTCGCTGGCGGTCAGGACAATACGGACCTTCTTGTTGACGGGAACGACCAACGGCTTGTCGACTTCCATCAGGTAAAGATTGCCTTTTGGTGCCTTGCCTTCGATCTGCTCGCGAGGCGTAGCCAGATTGGACAGGAACTTGACACCTTGGGCTGGGCCATCAAGGTATTCGTAGCCCCATTTCCATTGGTATCCGGTTACCTTGACGGTGAGGTCGGAGCTGCTGGTGTCTTTCATGGCGACAACGGTGCGCGTTGCCGGCAGGGCCATTGCTATGACGATAAGGAACGGGATGACCGTCCAGGCAACTTCGATGCCCACGTGTTCATGGAATTTGGCTGGTATTGCGCCGCGCGATTTCCTGTGCATGATGATGGAGTAGAACATCACCCCAAACACCCCGACGAAAATGACGGCACAGATGATCATCAGCATCCAGTGGATCCACACGATATCGTGTGCGATCTGTGTCACCCCCTCGTGGAGGTTGAGCTGATTGACCCTTGGGCCTCCTGGCATGTCCTCGACTTGTGCACCGGCAACGCCTGCCATTAGCAATGCGCCAGTGCCAAGTAACCCTCTCAACTTCTTCATGCTGACCTCGAATTACGGATATGTTCTGCCCGATTGTTGACTTTGATCAAACAAGATGGTCGTGAAAACACCGAACGAACACATAATTATTGAATGGCAGGCTTAAAATAATAAAAGCTGGGGTAATGCCTGCTCGAATTGCCTATAGACCGCGGAATTATAGCGAACAAGAGCCTGCAATGGGCTGGTTTGGTGCGATTCATCTGCCTGCGTCATTCAGGAAGCATGCGCGAAAAGCCACGGTTCCACTACAATTATTGCATGAACGATTCTTCCGCCCGAACCATGGCGCCCGCCATAAGTGCACGTTATCAACAACTTGCCCGCCGAATCCAACAATTGCCGCCTTCTGGCTCGCGTCCTTTAACGGTAGCCGGAAGAGTCGCAGGTTGGATTACCGCAAAAGCCACCAGTTACCTGGATGGATTGCCTGGCGTGCATGTGGAAGATGAAGCCGTCCACATTACGGCCTCACCTCGGCAGCGCCTGACACTGAATGCCGTATTGGCTCAATTGGCCGTATCTTTGAAAGACACCGGTTGCCTGCGCGGATGGCGCGACGAATTGCTGGATGTCATAGGAGAAGGCCGGCGCCTGGCGGTTATCGAGCGTGCCGCCATGCGACCGTTGGGGTTGCTGACCAAGGCTGTGCACCTGAACGCCTGGTCGCCGGATGGCGGGCTGTGGATTGCGCGCCGAGCTCTTAGCAAATCCACTGATCCTGGCATGTGGGACACCCTGGTCGGCGGCTTGGCAGGCGCCGGAGAAAGCATGGATGTTTCCTTGTTGCGCGAAAGCAACGAGGAGGCCGGCCTGGTCGCCAGCGATATCGAAGCCAGATCTCCTTTACGTATCATTTTGCGTATGCATAGGCGCTTGCCGGAGGGCTATCAGGTCGAAGATGTGCTCGTCAGTGACTGCGTATTGGCGCAGTCGGTAACGCCCCGGAATCTTGACGGTGAAGTCAGCGACATCAAGTTGGTTGCCATGGATGAGCTGTGGGCCATGGTCGAAGCTGGTGAATTTACGCGCGAAGCGGAACTGGTGATCCTGGAGGGCTTACAAAAGCGTATACAGGAAGGGCTGATCTTGTAGATGCTGGGGAAGTGCCGCTGCCATGCGGCATTAGACGGCGGGGCAGCTTCAGTTTAAGCTAACGTCACTCGGCTTGGTCCATATGATTATGCAGACCGTCCAGCCCCATCCATACGATTGTGCTCAAGGAGCTGTCATGGTTACTCAAAACAACAATCCTTTCGTCCTGCCAGGTTTCGGCCAAAGCGGCGACATGGCCCAGAATCCTCTCATGGCCAGTATGGAAATGATGCGTCAGGCATGGCAAGGGCTGGCCAGTTCGGGCAGTTTGAACCAGGCGATGACGGCCCCCATGTCAGTCGAAGAGCTCGAACGCCGCATTGGCGACCTGCGTGCCGTTGAAAACTGGCTGCGCATGAATCTGTCCATGTTGTCCAGCACGATACAAGGGTTGGAAGTACAGCGGTCCACCATTTCAACGCTGAAAACATTCATGACATCGGCTGCTGCCGCTGGTTCAGCACCTGATGGGCTATCGCCCCTGGAGGCCGTGCTAGGCATAAAGCCTGGCGCTTCTTCCAGCGCAGGGGTGGGCGGGCCGGCTGCCGGTACCGAACCGTCGGCTGCGGCCAGCGCCCAGGACATGGCTGCAAATGCCGCGACGGCTGCGCAGGGCTGGTGGGACATGGTTCAGAAACAGTTCGATAACCTGGCAGTCGCTACCGCGGCATCGTTACAAGGCGCCGACACCGGCAAGGCGGCGGGGCAGCAGGCATCGGCCGACTCCACCATGGGTGCAAGGCCTACTGCAACAGCGCGCAAGAAGGCTGCCGCCAAATCCGCCGAGCCAGCCAAGCCGGCCGCCAAAAAAGCGGCACCACGCAAGCGTGCAGCGCCTGCTGGCAAGAAGTCCTAACCTTTTCTATCTAAGTAAGTTATTTCATGTTGAATATAGTGATTCTGGCCGCCGGACTGGGCAAACGCATGCAGTCCGACCTGCCTAAAGTGCTGCATCCGCTGGCAGGAAAACCCATGCTGGCGCATGTGCTTGATAACGCCCGAAAGCTAAATCCCGATCGTATTGTTGTCGTGGTCGGCCATGGCGCCGAGCGCGTCAAGGCTGCATTTGCGGATCAGCCTGATCTGCAATTCGCCTTGCAGGCGCCGCAGCAAGGCACTGGTCATGCTGTGCAGCAGGCCGCTGCTTTATTGCTTGAAGACAAGGCCGGGCAAGACGCGACCTTGGTTTTGTACGGCGACGTTCCCCTGGTGCAGACCGAAACCTTGCAGCGCCTGCTTGATGTGCGCGATCAGGGTATGGCAGTGTTGACCGAGACCCTGGCTGATCCTACGGGCTATGGTCGCATCGTGCGCAATGACGACGGCAAAGTGCTTCGTATTGTTGAGCATAAAGACGCATCCGCTGCCGAACACGCTATTAACGAAGTCAATACCGGTATTCTGGTTGCACCGACTGGAAAGCTCAAAGACTGGCTTTTGCGCATTGATAACGATAATGCGCAGGGCGAGTACTACCTTACCGATATCGTTGGGCTCTCTGTGCATGACGGCTTGCCGGTGCATGCCGCGCAACCGTTGGCTTCCTGGGAAACGCTGGGCGTCAATAGCCGGGTCCAGCAAGCGCAGCTTGAGCGTAGCTGGCAGGGCGAGCAGGCGCGGCGTTTGCTTGAACAGGGCGTTACGCTGGCCGACCCGGCGCGTTTCGATTTGCGCGGTTCGCTGGTTTGCGGGCGTGACGTATTCATCGATGTGGGTTGTGTATTTGAAGGCCGTGTCGAACTGGCTGACGGCGTTCGTATCGGCCCGCACTGTGTGGTCAAGGATGCGGTGATTGGCGCAGGTACCCAGGTGGATGCATTCAGCCATATCCAGGAAGCGAAAATTGCCGACGAAGCGCGAATAGGGCCGTATGCCCGTTTGCGGCCAGGTGCCGATATCGGCCCGCAGGCTCACGTGGGCAATTTTGTTGAGATCAAGAAAAGCACGCTGGGGAAGGGGTCCAAGGCCAATCACCTGGCCTATATCGGCGATGCCCAGGTGGGCGCGCGGGTCAATATCGGTGCGGGGACCATTACCTGCAATTACGATGGCGTGAACAAGTATCAAACCATTATCGAGGATGACGCCTTCATCGGATCCGATACGCAGCTGGTGGCTCCGGTAAAAGTGGGTCAAGGTGCAACCTTGGGGGCTGGCACGACGCTGACCAAAGATGCGCCTGCAGGCCAATTGACCATTTCGCGCTCTGCGCAAAAAACGATAGAAGCTTGGGTTCGACCAGTCAAGAAATCGTAACTGTGTCAAAAGCCAGAACAACTAGCGGTAATCCGCCGGCAAGTTTTCCAGATGGCCTGGAAGCGCCCCGGCGCTACTGGGCTGCGCTTGGGCTGGTGCTGGCGATCACCATCACGGTACTGGATTCCACGATGGTCAACGTGGCGTTGCCTGCGATCGCCACGCAACTGAACATTGATCCCGCCGCCGTGGTGTGGGTGGTCATCGCCTACAACCTGACGGTAGTGGTGTCGCTGCTGCCGTTGTCTGCCGTGGCCGAGCGCATCGGCTTTCGACGCATGTTCGCCATGGGCCTGACGCTGTTCCTGGTGGCTTCGATTGCTGCGGCGCTATCGAATTCGCTTATGACGTTGACCTTTGCCCGGATGGCGCAAGGGCTGGGCTCATCCATGCTGATGTGTTTGTTTGGCGGGTTGGTGCGTAACACCTACCCTATGAATAAACTGGGCATGGGGATAAGCTTGAATGCCATGATGGTGGGGTTGATGGCTGTGCTGGGCCCCACGATTGGCGCTTTCATCTTGCAGTTGGCGTCGTGGCAGTGGATATTCCTGGTGAATATTCCTATCTGCGTGGGCGCTTACTTCTGCATGCGTTTCTTGCCCGATGTGCCTCGTCATCGGGGCCGTTTCGATTGGATAGCTTGCCTGTTAAGCGTGCCGGTGTTCGGGCTGTCGATAGTAGGCCTGGATGCCGTCGTCAAAGACCCTACGCGGGCTGCCTTGTGCCTGGTGTTGGCCAGCTTGGCCGGTTGGGTGCTGGTGCGCCGTTCGCGAGGACAGGTGGCGCCTATCGTGCCTATCGATTTATTGCGCATTACGCCTATTGCCTTTGCGGTCGGCGCATCGGCCTTTTCCTTTGCGGCACAGATGGCGGCCTTTGTATCGTTGCCGTTTTACTTCAGGCAGGTATTGGATTTTTCCTACGCGGATGTGGGGATTTTGCTGGGAGCCTGGTCGGTGGGCGTAGCCGTGATGGCGCCTGTTGCGGGGTATTTGTCTAACCGGTTCCCGATTGCGGTGCTATGCGGCATTGGTGCGGGATGTATCGCATTAGGCATGTTCTGGGTAATCATGTTGCCGGGCGATACGGCCTTTGCGTGGCTGATGTCGGGCATGCTGCTGGGCGGCGTGGGTTTTGGTTTTTTTCAGACGCCGAACAATAAGGCATTGTTGGGCGGCGCGCCTCGGCATCGTAGCGGCGCAGCTGGCGGCATGCAGGCAACCACCCGTGTTTTTGGGCAAAGTTTTGGTACGGCGCTGGTGGCGGTGGCCTTTAATGTCAGCGAAGCTAATGGCGCAGTGTTGGGCGTCTGGGCAGCCATTGTGTGCGCGCTGGTGGCGGTAACGATCAATATCGCCCGTCATTTGAATCCGGCGGTCGACCTGGAGCTTTAACGACACCATGCATATTCTGCAGATGAATTTCGAGCGGGGCTGGCGCGGCGGGGAAAGGCAAACCTTGCTGAGCATGCGGCAGTTTCGCGATGCGGGCCACGAGGTGTCGTTGCTGGCGCGCAAGGGTGGTGAACTGGCTGGCCGGGCTAGCGCGGAAGGTTTTCTGGTGCACGAGCAGGCCAGCGTGGCATCCTTATGCGGTTTTTTGCTGCGACAAGGCCGACGTTACGATATTTTGCATGCGCAAACCGCGAACATGATGACTTGGCTGGCGCTGCTCAAGCCGTTATTGGGCCGCCGCGTGGTCTTTACGCGCCGCACCGCATTTCCGGTTGCGCGGCGCGAGCGCCAAACTGCCTGGAAGTGGAGCAAAGCCGATGTGCTGGTGGCGATTAGCCAGGCAGCGGCGGCTGAACCGCGCCGCCTGGGGCTGGACGTTAGTGTGATCCCCAGCGCCATCGAGGCCAAGCCCTTGAACCAGGAGCATATCGACGCCTTTACCAAAGAGTTTGATTTGTCCGGCAAGCGGGTGCTGGCTACCGCTGCGGCGCTGACCGCGGAAAAAGACCCTTGTACCTTGATCCGGGCAGTGCACGGCCTGTTGCAGGTACGCAGCGATTTTGTATTTTTGCATTTAGGGGCGGGCGGCGGTGCCGAGGCGCAGGCACGAGAATTGGTGCGCGAACTGGGCCTGGAAAAGCATTATCTGTTTGCTGGATTCCAGACCGGTATCGACGATCTGTACCGCTTGATGGACGTGTTCGTTTTAAGTTCGCGTCAGGAAGCCCTGGGTACCAGCGTGCTGGATGCTTTTCTGTATTCCGTGCCAGTGGTGTCGACAAATGCGGGCGGCTTGCAGGAAAGCTTGGCGGATGGTCGAGGCATTTTGTGCGAGGTGGGCGATTATCAGGCGCTGGCTCTAGGCATGGACAGAGTCTTGAATGATCGTGGCTTGCGGGCCGGCATGGTTGAAAGCGCACGCGATTATGTGCTGCGAGAGCATGATGTCGGTGCGATGGCTAGCCGGTATCTGCGAGAATATGAACGGTTGATCGCCGTGGAAAGTGGTCTGGATTAACGCTCTTGCGCATGCAAGTCGATAGCGTTATTTCTGTGCGGCGTGCTGCATATCAAACCGGTTTGGCAGGAAGCGCGATGCGCGTTTCAAATTTGCTGCGGTGTATGGAAAAAAACGTACGCACGTTACGTACATTGGCTTGCGATGTAAAGACTTTATGCGCCATGGCATGGTAGGCGGGCATATCGGATACTTGCGCCACAACGATGAAGTCCGGCCCCGGCGATACCCGGTAGCATTGCAAGATGGCGGCTTCCTGAACGACACTGGCTTCGAAAGCGTCCAAGGATTCGGCAGTTTGCACGTCCAGTGTGATTTCGATGATAGCCGTCAGGCCGTTGCCGACTTTGTCAGGGTTCAGGATGGCGACCTGTTTTTCGATCACGCCTTCATCGACCAGCCGACGGACACGGCGCAAGCATGTGGGCGCCGAGGCGTGTACGCGGCTGGCCAAGTCCTGGTTGGTTAGCGAGCTGTCGCTCTGGATCTGCTCCAGGATGCGTAAATCCAGCTCATCCAGGGAAATCAGGTTTTTTGCTTTGATCATTTATTCTATTGTTTGTATATATTTGCAATAAAATTGCACGATATGCCTTTCAAGAAATAAAATATCATATTAATTTCAAATAAGAAATCTAATTTCTTCGTATGTTGCGCACAATAGCCTAACTTTTACATCGGCTGGAGTTTATCTATGTGTGGCATTGTTGGCGCCGTGGCGCAACGCGACATCACCCCTATTCTTCTTGAAGGGCTTAAGCGTCTGGAATATCGCGGGTACGACTCTTGCGGAGTGGCAGTACATGCCAATGGCGAACTGCGCCGTGCCCGCAGCACCGAGCGCGTTGCTGAACTGGAAGAGCAAGTCGCAAAAGAAAATATTACGGGCTTCACCGGTATTGCTCACACACGCTGGGCCACCCATGGCGCACCGGCCACTCATAATGCCCACCCGCATTTTTCCGGCCAAGGCAAAGGTGCTGCCCGCATAGCCCTGGTGCATAACGGCATTATCGAAAACCACGACGAACTGCGCGCTGAGCTGCAGGCGGTCGGCTACGTGTTTGAAAGCCAGACCGATACCGAAGTTGTAGCGCACCTGGTTGACCACTTGTACTCCGGTGATTTGTTTGAGGCCGTGCAGCAGGCCACGCGCCGTTTGGCAGGCGCCTACGCCATCGCGGTATTTTGCCGCGACGAACCGCATCGCGTTGTTGGGGCGCGTCAGGGCTCGCCCTTGGTCGTGGGCCGTGGCGTGAATGAGAACTTCCTGGCCTCGGATGCATTGGCGTTGGCCGGCACGACCGACCAGATTATTTACCTTGAAGACGGCGACGTGGTCGACCTGCAATTGGCTCGCGTATGGATAGTCGACGTCGACGGCCGTGCGGTAGATCGCGAAGTCCACACGGTGCATGTGCATACCGGCGCGGCTGAGCTGGGCCCATACCGCCACTATATGCAGAAAGAAATCTTCGAGCAGCCGCGCGCCGTTGGCGATACCTTGCAAGATATCGAAAGCATCACCCCGGAACTGTTCGGCGACCAGGCATACAAGGTTTTCAAGGACATCGACAATGTCTTGATCCTGGCTTGCGGCACAAGCTACTACGCCGGCTTGACCGCCCGCTACTGGATAGAGTCCATTGCGAAGATACCCGTCAATGTGGAAATTGCCAGCGAATACCGCTACCGCGACAGCGTGCCCAACCCGCGCAGCCTGGTCGTAACCATTTCGCAGTCCGGCGAAACCGCCGATACATTGGCTGCTCTGAAACATGCGCGCAGCCTGGGCATGGAACACACCTTGACCGTTTGCAACGTGGCCACCAGCGCCATGGTGCGCGAATGTAAGTTGGCCTACATCACCCGTGCGGGCGTGGAAATTGGCGTGGCTTCGACCAAGGCCTTTACCACCCAGTTGACTGCTTTGTTCTTGTTGACCTTGGCCCTGGCCCAGACCAAGAAGCAGCTTAGTGAAGAGAAAGAAGCCGAATACTTGAAAGCCTTGCGCCATCTGCCTGTTGCTATAGGTGCCGTCTTGGCCCTGGAGCCGCAGATCATGGCTTGGGCAGACCGCTTTGCCAGCAAGGAACATGCTTTGTTCCTGGGCCGGGGTATGCATTATCCGATTGCACTAGAAGGGGCATTGAAGCTGAAGGAAATCAGCTATATCCATGCCGAGGCTTATCCGGCCGGTGAGTTGAAGCATGGGCCGTTGGCTTTGGTGACCGAAGCCATGCCCGTGGTTACCATTGCGCCGCGCGATGAATTATTGGAAAAGCTGAAGTCCAATATGCAGGAAGTTCATGCGCGGGGTGGGGAGCTGTATGTGTTTGCGGATGCGGATACCAAGATAGGCAGTAGTGAAGGAATACATGTGATTCGTATGCCAGAGCACTATGGGAAGCTGTCGCCGATTCTGCATACGATACCGTTGCAGTTGCTGGCCTATCACACAGCGTGCGCCAGGGGGACGGATGTGGATAAGCCCAGGAGTTTGGCTAAGAGTGTGACTGTGGAGTAGGGGGTATGAGAGCTGGTGTTTGATGATAAGCAGAAATAAAGTCCGCCTTTTCTAAGTTCTTTGAATCGCACGTAATTTTGGCTAAAACTTTACTAAACGCACGCTATTTCTGGCGTTCTGCTCTGTTTCAGTCATTGGTGCTAAGCTCGTTAAGTGAACC
>DATJCP010000534.1:0-5072 GCA_035514715.1 Candidimonas sp. | reverse complement strand
AGAACCGCTACGTGCGCAAGGATGGCCGGGTGGTTCGAATCATGTGGTCAGCACGCTGGTATCCAGAAAAAAAAGTACGGGTTGCGGTTGCCCGGGATGTCACTTTCCGAAAAGCCCAGCCTCAGGAAAGTGTCGCGGGTGAGGAGGGCTCCGCGCAGGTGGCGCCCCCATGGCAACTTTGCAGTTCGCCGCCGAGTCTCGTCCCGCCTGGTGCAGCGCCCATCCGACTGTCGCACCAGGACTACACCGTTCTTGTCACACTCGCAGCGAATGGCAAGGGCGTCAGCCGTAAGGAGATAGTCCAGGCTCTGGGCAAGGACTATCTGGAATATGATCAACGTCGGCTCGATACGCAAATGCGTCGCCTGCGCCGCAAGGTAGAGCAGGCGTGCGCGCTACAGCTGCCGGTGGCGACGCTGAGGGGAGTGGGGTATAGGTTTTACGATCCGATTGAGATTCGGATGTAGCCGGCACCGGAGACATTGCTGACAGCATGTGTTTCGAGAAATGCCCGTGCTGAAAGTGACGGCTGCCCAGAGAGCTTGAGCCATTCGTGATTGACCAGTAAGATGCGTTGGTATGTAAATATCCCGTTTACTCGACCCATTCTAAAAATTATCCAGGCATTACCTCGACCACCGCAGTTGCTGTAGAACCTCCGCATTATTTCTGTATTTCTTCCGTCCTGACAGTACCTGTTTACGGAGCGTTATATGAAAGAATCAATGGGCAGCCCGCTGTCTTTTTCGGTGAAATTGAAACCGGAATCGTTGCAGCAGCAGGAACAGCATTTTCTTGATATTGAGCAACAAGATCCCCAGTCGCCATACTATCGAGGGCAGTCGGAGGAAAGCATCGCACCGCCACGCAGGCGGTTCATGCTGGGTGCCATAGCAGCAATGGGGGCTGCAAGCGCGCACCAAACAGCGTTCGCAGCATCACCCGGTTCCAAAGAACGGGCGGTTCCTGCCGATGCCACGAAAATACAAGGTGTGGGGGTGGCGGTCGATGACGGTGGGTATGGTTTTCGCTCCCAGTTCGAAACAGAGGTGCGTACGCGCTACGCCACCAAGACGACAGAGTCTTCCTGGAGCTTTACGCCGCTGCAAAACAGTTACGGCATTATTACGCCCTCGGGCCTGCATTACGAACGGCACCATGGCGGCATTGCGACCATAGACCCCAGTACACATATGTTGTTTGTCCACGGCATGGTCAAGCAGGCAAAAAAATTCTCGATGTCCGACATCAAGCGTTATCCGGCCTTGTCACGTATCATGTTCCTGGAGTGCTCGGGCAATGGGCTGACTGAATGGGCCAAACCAACGCTAAAAACGGTTCAGGGCACGCACGGGCTGACTTCGACATCGGAATGGACTGGCGTTCCGCTGTCCACCATTCTGAACGAAGTCGGTTTGCGCCCCGGTGCCAAATGGCTCCTGGCCGAGGGTGGTGATGCTGCCGTAATGACGCGTAGTATTCCTATCGAAAAAGCGTTGAAAGACTGCATGTTGGCTTACGGCCAGAACGGCGAAGCGATACGCCCGGAACAAGGCTATCCCGTCCGCCTGATCGTCCCCGGTTACGAAGGCAATATGTGCATCAAGTGGCTGCGGCGTCTCGAAGTTTCCGACAAGCCTTTCATGACGCGGGAAGAAACCGCCAAGTACACCGACTTGTTGCCGGATGGCAAGGCCTTGCAGTTCTCGTTTGGCATGCAGGCCAAGTCGGTCATTACTTATCCCTCTGGGGAAATGGTGCTTCAAAAGCCCGGGTTTTATGAGATTTCGGGCCTGGCCTGGTCTGGCGAGGGCACCGTCAAACGAGTAGAAGTGTCCACTGATGGCGGTAAGACATGGCGCGACGCAGCGTTGCATGGCCCCATTCTGCCCATATGCCATACCCGATTCTCGCTACCCTGGGAATGGGATGGTAAAGAAGCTATTTTGCAAAGCCGGTGTACGGACGATACGGGCTATGTTCAGCCAACCATTAAAAAGCTTGCCGATGAACGCGGTTTGTCGTCGGTCTATCACTTGAACGGTATTCAAAGCTGGAAGGTTGCAGCAACCGGGGAGGTGTCAAATGTACATCACTACTAAAACCGGTCTTGCTTGTACGGCCATCGGGCTGGCCAGCCTCTGGTCGGCCTACGCTACAGCGCAAGACGCCAAAGCGCAAGCGCCTGCTGACCATACGTACGGATTTGGCACCAACATTACCGAAGCCGATCTTGGTGCGTTCACGTCGCCTTTGCCCGATGGCCGCGGCTTGCCCAAAGGTTCTGGTACCGTCATGCAGGGTGAAAAAATTTACATGCAGCAGTGCCTGGCCTGTCATGGCGCAAAACTGGAGGGTGGCATTGGGGATCGGTTGATCGGCGGACGAGGAACTTTAACCCGCAAGGACGGGGTCCAGGCTCCGGTGAAAACCGTAGAAAGTTACTGGCCGTATGCAACAACCTTGTTTGATTACATCAAACGCGCCATGCCGTTTACTACGCCAAACAGCCTGAAGGATGATGACGTCTACGCCGTATCTGCCTATATTCTTTCCAAGGCAAATATCATCCCGGCCGATGCAACGCTCGATCAAGACTCCTTGCCCAAGGTCGTCATGCCCAACTCAGAGGGATTTATGCCTGCCAATCGCTGATGGGGTTGTCTGGCAGGCAGGGTGCATGTAAAGATCTTGCCGCCTTTCGGCGGCAAGATTCCTGTGCGTAAGCGGCTATATGCTTGCTGTTCTTCCGTTATGAAGGTCAGTCCCAACATGTCCTTGCCGGCAGTCGCCATTATCAGATTGAGGGACATGACGCCGTCTCTTATCATGGCTGAGCTTTTTGACTTGATACGGGCAAGGGTGACTCTGCTTTGCGACGCGATTTAACGCAACACAATCTTTTCCGGCCCGAAGTACGTACTGTCTACCGTACCAATAACACCGGCATTTAGGCCGCCGGCCACACCGGCTAGCATCAGGCGGGCCAGCGCATACTGCAAACGGGCCTGTGTCAGGTCGAGTTGTGAGCGATAGCTTTGTTCTTCGCTATCCAGCACATCGAGAACGGTGCGTGCACCCACCAGGTAACCCATCTTGGTTGCCTTGAGGGCTTCGGCGCTTGATTTGACTGCGACCACCAAGGCGTCGATACGTTGCGCACCGGTCACGACCGCCTGGTATTGCCGAGTGACTTCCACGGCAACGCGCTCACGCGTCGCTGCAAGTTCCTGCGCCGCACGTTCGCGATTATGCTCTGCCTGTTCCACCTGGGCGCTGACCAGTCCGCCCGAATAAATGGGCAGGGCCAGTAGAATGCCGATGGAGGTGGTTGTGCTCGACTGATCGCGGGTCGATATCGTTTCGGCGTCGACTTTTCGGCGTGCTGCGACCAAGTCCAGCGTGGGCAGATGGCCTCCAAATGTGCGGTCAATTTCCTGGTCGGAAATGCGCAGGTTTTGCTGGGCTGAATGGACTTCGGCGTTATTCGCCATGGCCATGGCCAGCCAGCTTTCTTCGGTGGGGGGCGTAAGAGGTTGCGGCATGAAATTGCGCTTGAGCGCCGTGAGCTGCGACGGAGCATAACCCAGCATTTCTTGCAGCTCGCGTTGCGCCACGATGAGTTTATCGCCTGCCTTGATCAGGTCGGCGCGCGCCAGGTCGCGCCTGGACAGGGTTTCACGTACCTCGGGTATCGTTCCTTCGCCTGCGTCGAAACGGCGCTGAGACGCCGTCAGCTGTTTCTCGGTAGCCTGCAGCTTGTCTTTGGCTAGCACTACATTTTCGTAAGACAGCAAGGTCTGGAAATACCGGTTGACCAGGTCGATGGCACTGGATTCCGCTTTAGCATCGAAAACGGCCAGGCTGTAGTCGGCACGTGACTGGCCCTGACGATACTCGGCAAATCGGCTCCAGTTGAATACTGTCTGGGTCGCCCTGATTTCGTTGGTGCGGCTCATGTAGTCCAGGTCGGTGCATGAGGGGCCACATGTGCCTGGCCCTTCCAGAGTGCCGCGAACCTTGTGGCGGCCCAGCGAAGCGTTGACCTGCGGCAGCAAACCAGATCTGCCGATAGCCCTGTTGGCCTGACCGGCTTCCCGCTCACTGATGGCGGCATGGTAGGTGGGGTCGTTTTGCATGGCTATCTGCCAGGCTTGCGACAGCGTCAAGGCCTGCCTGGCGTCTTGCGGCACAGGCGTTGCGGATGCCGCGACGGCAGTCCCCGACAAGGTCAATTGACAAACAATGCCTGCAATGACAAGAGCCGTGCGCATTCTATTGTTCCTTAAAGGATTTATCGAGTCTTTCCAGGAATGGTTTGAGCAGGTAGCTAAGCATGGTCCGTTCGCCGGTGCGAATCAGTACTGAGGCAGGCATGCCGGGGCGAATGACGTTTTCGCCCAGCATAGGCACGCCTTCGGGCGTCACTTCGATTTGAGCCAGGTAGTAGGGCATCTTGGTTTCAAGATCGGTTAGCCGATCTGCCGATACCGTCAGCACTTTGCCGGGAATGTTCGGCGTCCTTGCGTGATTGAAGGCGGGGAAAGTGATTTCCACATCCAGGTTGGGTGCTATTTTGTCGATTGCCTGCACAGGCACTTTCGCATGAATAAGAAAAGAGTGTGCGTTGGGCACCAGTTCCATCAACACGGTGTCTGGACCGATAACGCCCCCCACGGTATGGACATTAAGATTCTGTACGTAGCCATTGATGGGAGCGCGAATCTCGGTTTCCCGAACCGTGTAATCCAGTGAAGCCAAGCGGTCGCCTAATGCGGAAGCTTCTTTTTGCACGTCGGACAACTGCGATTGCACTTCCTTCTGATAGTCCTGGTCGCGTTGCAAGATACGAAGTTTCAGTTCGGCGATCTGGTTGCGTGCACGGCCTACTTCCACGACATCGCCAGACAGGGTCGCCCTTAAATGCGAGGCGTTCCGTTCCAGTTCCAGCATGCGGTTGCGGGGCAAATAGCCTTCCTTGGCCAGCTCGCGCACGCCCTTGAGTTCGCGATTGATGAAACTGACTTGAGCCCCGCGGTTGGCGTGCACCTGAGCCAGCCCCTTCAGCTGTG
>DATJCP010000533.1:0-2522 GCA_035514715.1 Candidimonas sp. | reverse complement strand
CGCCTGCGGATTGGTCGGGCACGGCGAAGCCAAGGAAGAAGTTGGCAGCGAAGGCAACTGCCGCGCCCTGGTCTCACTGATAAATCAAAAATTCGGCCCCTTGCTGGTCGGCGAAGATCCGCGCGACATCAACCGGCTATGGGAGCTAATGTATAACGGCAGCCGGGCCCACTATGCACTCAATTTAGGGCACGTATTTCCGATTCTGGGTCGCCGGGGGATTTCCGTGTCGGCTATCAGCGGGATCGACTTGGCCTTGTGGGACCTGCTCGGCAAGCACCTGAATGCGCCAGTATGGCGTTTGCTTGGCGGCCGCAAAGCGGAAAAACTGCCTGCCTACGCCTCGGGCGGCTGGGCCGACGCAGACAATATCGGCAAACAATTACTGGGGTATGTCGAACGCGGCGGCTTTCAAGCCGTCAAGATGCGTGTAGGCGTCATTGACGGAGATCCTATCAACTCTGCCAAGCGAGTACGAGCAGCCCGTGAAGCATTAGGCCCCGATATAGGTATTGCTTGCGATGCGCATGGTACTTATAACGTTGCTGAAGCAAAACGCTTTTGCCGACTGGTCGAGGACCAGAACCTTATGTGGTTCGAAGAACCTGTCACAGCAGACGACAAACGAGGGATGGCTGAAGTACGCGCTTCAACGGCGATACCTATCGCCACAGGCGAAAGTGAATTCAACCGCTTCGACTTCCGCGACCTGGCAGAACTTCGCGCTGCCGATATTTTCCAGCCTGATCTCGCCATCTGCGGCGGGATCACTGAAGCCATGCGCATTGGAGCCATTGCTTCGGCCTGGAACCTAAGGCTTGCCCCCCATCTTTGGACCGGCGCCCTGGCGTTTTCAGCAGGCGCCCAAGTCGCCGCAGCCTCGCCTGCCGGTTGGCTGCTTGAATACTCGCTTGGTGCAAACCCACTACTGCATGAACTTGCAGAAGAAAGCTTTCCGGTAGTCGATGGCATGGTCGAAATTCCCGATCGACCGGGGCTTGGCATCACTATCAATAACGATTTCGTGCTGCGCCATACCGTAGCCTAAATACTGCCGGCAATATAACTGCAGGCCTAAACCGATAATAAAGGAGACAAACCAATGAATCATCGCAACGTACAGAAAAACCTTACACGCATATTCACTGCTGCACTGATTGCCGGCTCGTTATCCATGACATTCAGTTCAAGCGCACTGGCATCCGGTACCTTCCCGGATAAACCACTGCGTATTATTGTTCCCTTCCCGCCAGGCGGAGCAAGCGACCAACTGGCCCGCCTGATGGGGCAAAAGCTCACTGTGGAATTAGGCCAGGCGGTTGTGGTCGAAAACAAGCCGGGAGCAGGCGGTATTATTGGCGCCGAAGCAGGAGCAAAGGCTGCAGGGGATGGCTACACACTGTTATTGGCGGCTGCAGGCTTCATGGCGGTAAATCCGGCTGTGTACCCCAAGCTTCCTTACGATCCTATAAAAGACTTCAAACCCGTAACGCTCTTGGTCAAGGCGCCACTATTGCTTGTCGCCAATCCCTCGCTACCTGTTAAAAATACCGAAGAATTTATCGCTTATGCAAAAGCCAACCCAGGCAAGGTAACGATAGGAAATGGCGGCGTCGGCACTGCTCAACATTTGGGTGGCGTATATTTTGAAAAAACAGCAGGAATCAATGTTGTACACGTTCCATACAAAGGCAGCGCACCAGCCACCACAGATTTGCTGGGCGGCGTGGTCGATGCACAGCTCGATAATATGGTGACGCTGCTTCCCTATATAAAAACCGGCAAGTTACGCGCGCTCGGGGTAGCATCCCTGACAAGCGTGGCAGCCCTTCCCGATACATCCACCATGTCGGAAAAGGCGTTACCAGGCTTTGAAACCGGAACATGGTACGGCATAGTCGCGCCGGCAAGCACCCCGGCCGCGGTTGTTGGAAGACTCGATAATGAGCTTCAGAAAATTCTGAAAATGCCTGATGTTCAAGAAAAACTACTAGCCCAAGGCCTGCTGCCTTCAGGCATGAACGGTAGCGATCTAGATAAATTCATCAGTTCCGAAATCAACATTTACGGCAAAATCGTAAAAGAAGCTGGCGTAACTGTCGATTAACGTCGCAATACGCCCTACACTTATCGCATTCAAGCAACTGGCTGCGATAAGTACATGACTGAAGACATTCTCATTAACGTAACTCCTTTCGAAACACGCGTAGCGGTAGTAGAGCAAGGGTCAGTCCAGGAACTACATATAGAACGCAGCATCCAGCGCGGTCACGTCGGCAATCTTTGCCTGGGCAAAGTGGTCCGCGTGCTGCCCGGTATGCAAAGCGCTTTTGTCGATATCGGCTTGGATCGCGCAGCCTTTATTCATGTCGCCGACCTCAGACAAAATCGGATTGAACGCACCAGCGGCGCTTTGATTACCCCTATCGAAAAACTGCTGTTCGAAGGTCAGTCTCTCATGGTGCAAGTCATTAAAGACCCTCTGGGCACGAAAGGTGCGCGTCTTTCTACGCAAATCAGTA
>DATJCP010000532.1:0-2703 GCA_035514715.1 Candidimonas sp. | reverse complement strand
TACTTGGGCGCGGGCCAGCCCCGACGCCGACAACGCCGCGGTGGCGAGTCCGGCGCCTGCCAGGCGGAACATATCGCGCCGCGCCTGGCTTTGTGGCTCTACTGAGTCATGGGTTTTAAGGTCGGTCTTTATGTTATTCATCGTATGTCCTTTCGTTTTTTCTCAGCCTCTGCCAAACGCTGTTTGAATACTTGGATGTAGTCGCGATAGGCGGCGAGTATCGGTTCGAACATCGGATCTTTCCTGTTCTTGAGCATTACTTCACTGAATAGCTTCATTCCAAGTGCTAGCGCCGCGGAGGTTTCCCGGTCAAAAAATCCTGCGGCTTGAACTTTGTCAATAATCTCAAACAGGTCATCGTGGTTCTCTGCCGTAAAAACCAAGGGTTGATGCAGCTCCGGTCCGGCATGTTTGCCGCCCAGATATTCCAAGGTGATGCGATGTTGATGTGCAGCCATGATGTCGATTCCTGAAAAATGCTTCGGTGTTTGGGTCGGTAAGCAGGCAAGCTTGCCTACGTATCTGCTCGGCGCTGTGGTGAGCCCGCTGTCTAGCCTTGTTCCAGCAGATGCAGCTTGTCTTTCACTTTTGCCCAATTTTCATGTTCGGGCAGGGGGCTTTGAGCTCGCGTGATTCGCTTCCAGCGTGGATCGTGCGAAAGCTCGCGATTGATTTGGATAAAGTGCGCTTGGCCAGGATCGATTTCTCGTTCCTCGACAATGGCATTGACGGGACACTCGCCGACGCAAATTGAACAATCTATGCATTCATCGGGATTGATGACGAGAAAGTTGGGGCCTTCGTAAAAGCAGTCCATGGGGCAGACGCTCACGCAGTCCGTGTACTTGCATGCAATACAGCTTTCCGTCACTACAAATGCCATCGTTTTTGACTACCTTTTATTACGGTTCAAGAGGACTGTAACGTTGTTGATCGATCTTAAATAGGTGACAATCCAGGCATACTTGTTCCGGAAAAAGCAACAATGAGCAAACTTAAATCCATGGCTATGTTCGTGCGTGTCGCTGAACTGGGCAGTTTTTCGGCTGCCGCGCGGCAACAAGGCATTGCCCGGTCTATCGTTACGCGCCACATTGCACAACTGGAGGATGCGCTTGGCATCAAGCTGATAACGCGCAGTACCCGGCGTTTGACCTTGACGTCGGCCGGAAGCGCATACCTGGAAAAATGTCGGGAAATCTTGGATTTGATCGAGTCTGCCGAAACCGAACTGGCGCAAGAACATCAGACCTTGCGCGGTTCTGTGCGGGTCAGTCTTCCGCTTAGCTATGGCATAAAGCGCCTGGCTCCTCATCTTCTGGAATTCGCGCAGTTGCACCCTGACGTGCGCTTGGAAATGAACTACAGCGATAGACAGGTTGACCTGATTGAAGAGGGTGTGGATCTCGCGATACGCATCACCCGGCGCTTGGCGGACAGCGATATCGTTCGAAGAATCGGAACCGAGCGCCTGCGGCTTGCGGCGTCACCTGCATATTTGGCGGTTCATGGCGAGCCGCGCCATCCGGCAGAGCTGATTAACCACGATTGTCTCAGCTATACCGCGAGCGGCAACTTTGATGTGTGGCAGTTTCTGGTGGACGGCTCGCCAGCGGAGTTTTCGGTACGAGCGCGCCTTCATTCAAACAATGGCGATGTACTGAACCAAGCCGCAATCAGAGGCATGGGGATTACCTACCAACCCGACTTCATCGTGGCTGACAGCATCGAGGCGGGACACGTCAAGCCGATTTTGACTGCTTATCCTCCACCGGAGCTGGGCGTCTACGTCATGCTGCCGAGCAACCGGCAGATACCTTATCGGGTGCGTGTCCTTATCGATTTTCTTGCCGATCGGTTGCGTTGATTCAACCGCTATACGTTGTCTGAGTTCTGACCAGCACTCCCGTCAGCCGTCGGATAATTCGCCCCAAATATACTGACATAAGCTGGGTAAAAACTGCAATACAAAACCGCGGCTACAACAATGTTCACGGGCGTAAGCAGCATTTGCACCATTCCTGGCGACAAGCCCAGAATGTCCAAAAACGAACCCACCGTCTGCACTGCAAAGAAAATTGCCGCCCAGCTGGCCCCATAGGCCAGGAACGGCCACTTATTGCGCCAGCAAGCCACCATGGAAAAAAACAGCGACTGGGTTATCTTGATGCGGTGCCAACCTATCAGCGCCGGCGCATGCCAGAACAAGGCTGAAATGACCACATATAGCAGCGCGAAAGTGATGAAAGGCCCACGCATGGCTGCAATCAGCGCGGCTTCATCTATGGCGCCCTCTGCGTTGATGGCACTCATCAGGTTATCGATAAAGGGCAGGGTGGCCAGGAAACCGCCGGCCAGGCAGCAGGCCAGATACGCAAACCCCAGGCCGAACAGACGCTTGCGAGTATCGCCATCTTTCAAAGGCTCCAGCCACATGGGCAGCAGCATAGGACGCCCACCGGCTATGTTGCGACAGGCGCACAAGGTAATAAAAGTCAGCAACGGGGTGCTGGCAATGAGCGCCATTTGTCCCAGCAGCGGGATTAGATAGCTGACAGTAATGAAGAATCCCGTCATCAGGCTCCAGAAGAACATCGCCATGGGTTGGCGCTTGAAGAGCTTGAATCCATCTTGTATCCAGGCCCAGCCGGATGTGATGGGAAGGATGGCAGCTTGCATAATCGGTGGTGCTTCCTAAAGACG
>DATJCP010000531.1:0-2729 GCA_035514715.1 Candidimonas sp. | reverse complement strand
CGGGTGTTCGGTGAACGCCTGCCATCCATGCGTATTTATGTCGATCGCGCCAAGCTGGGCGCGTACGGCCTGATTGTGCAGGATGTCGAGGCTGCGCTGCGCCAGCAGAACGTACTGATACCAGCGGGGCGGATAGAGTCCAAGGATCGCGAGTTCTCGGTTGTGTCGTCGACCGATCTGCAAACTGTTGATCAGTTCAATAATGTCATTGTGGCCAACGTCAACGGCTACCCCGTACGCATGAGCGACGTGGCCGATGTGCAAATCGGCGCGGCCGATGACCGGGTCTTGGCGCGCTTCAACGGCCAGCCCAGCTTGAGTATAGGGATTACCAAGCAATCCACGGCCAACCCGCTGGATCTGTCCAAAGAGGCCCATAAGGAAGTGGCCCTTATCAATGAAAACCTGCCGGCGGGCATGAAGCTGAACATCGCCTACGACAGTTCGGTGTTCATCCAGGAGTCCATCAACTCGGTTTACAAAACGGTGGGCGAGGCCATCATCCTGGTCGTGCTGGTGATTTTCTTTTTCCTGCGCAACTTGCGCGCCAGCCTGATTCCTATCGTGACCATCCCAGTGTCGCTGATCGGCGCCTGCGGCATCATGTATTTCTTTGGTTTTTCGATCAATACCTTGACGCTGTTGGCAATGGTGTTGGCGATTGGTTTGGTGGTGGATGACGCCATCGTCGTGCTGGAGAATATTTTCCGGCATATCGAAGAAGGCAAGACGCGGCTGGAAGCGGCTTTCTTGGGGGCGAAGGAAATCGGCTTTGCCGTGGTGGCCATGACACTGACCCTGGTCGCTGTGTATGCGCCTTTGGCATTTGCCACAGGCCGTACTGGACGCTTGTTCATTGAGTTTGCCCTGGCGCTGGCGGGGGCGGTTCTGGTGTCGGGTTTTGTGGCGCTGACGCTTACGCCCATGATGTGTTCTATTATGCTGCGCCACGAAGCGGGGCATGGCCGCATCTATACTTTTATCGAAAACCTGCTGCAGGCGCTGACCAATCGCTATCGCAATGGCCTGGCGCGTGCTCTGCGTCACAGAATGCTGGTGGTGTTGTTGGGCTTGGCCGTGGCGGCAGGCAGCGTGGTGCTGTTCAAAACAGTGAAGAGCGAGCTGGCGCCGATTGAGGATCGCGGCGTGGTGTTCGGCATAGTCAGCGGGCCTGAAGGCTCCACGCTGGAATACACCCTGGAAAGCGTGAAGAAAATCGAAGGTTTCTATGATCAGATCCCTGAGGCTACCGGCCACCAGTCGATTATCGGTTTCCCCACCGTAACGGATTCCTTTGCGATTTTGCGCCTTAAGCCTTGGGCTGAGCGCAGCCAATCGCAGCAAAGCATAGCCATGGCCTTGCAGCCCAAGTTTGCTGGGCTGCCGGGTGTACGGGCGTTTCCCACCAACCCGCCTTCCCTGGGTGAGCGGTCTACCTCCAAGCCGGTGGACTTCGTCATCATGAGCCAGGCTACCTACCCCGAGATGGCCAAGCTGGTGGACGGGTTCGTCGAAAAGCTGCGCGATTATCCGGGCCTGCAGAATATCGACACCGATTTGCGCTTGAATACCCCTGAATTGCGGGTAGTGGTCAGCCGTGACAAGCTGGCCGACGTGGGCGTTGATGTGGGCGATGTGGGCCGCACATTGGAGTCCATGCTGGGCGGGCGCCAGGTCACGCGCTTCCAGGATAGCGGCGAGCAGTACGACGTTATCGTGCAGGTGAAAAAACAAGACCGTGCCGACCCGGCCGATATCTCGGACATATACCTGCGCACCAAGGAAGGCAGCATGGTGCAAATGTCGAACTTTGTCAGCGTATTTGAAAGCGTGTCGCCCCAGTCGCTGAACCACTTCAACCGCTTGCGGGCGGTCAAGGTGCAAGCCGCCATTGCCCCCGGCTACGCGCTGGGCGAAGTGCTGGAGCATATGAACCAGGTGGCGCGCGACACTTTGCCGCACACAGTGCAAACTGACCTGGACGGCCAATCGCGAGAGTTCCGCGACTCGTCCGGCGGCATCTACCTGGTATTCCTGATGGCGCTGGCATTCATTTACCTGGTGCTTGCCGCGCAGTTTGAAAGCTGGCGCAACCCCTTGATCATTATGTTTTCCGTGCCGTTGTCCATGACAGGCGCCTTGCTGGCCTTGTGGTTATCGGGTGGAACCTTATCTATTTATAGCCAGATCGGTTTGATCACCCTGGTTGGACTGATTACCAAGCACGGTATTCTTATCGTGGAGTTCGCCACCCAATTGCGGGCTGAAGGCGTTGAGCTTTTCGATGCGGTGATCGAAGCCAGCGTTTTGCGCTTGCGTCCTATACTTATGACTACGGGCGCCATGGTGCTGGGCGTTTTGCCGCTGGCTTATGCAAGCGGCGCCGGCGCCGAATCGCGCCAGCAAATCGGCTGGGTTCTGGTCGGCGGGTTAAGCTTCGGTACTTTGCTGACATTGTTTGTCGTGCCGGTTGCCTACACGCTGATCGCCCGTAAAACCAAAAAGCAGGGCGCCCAGGAAACTGCCGAGCTGCCCCTTGTACTGGACTGACCTGCTGGTCGGCTCAGTAGTACCCGTTGTTATTTGCTGTAAAGAAGAAACAGGATAGTTATGCGTCAAATTATGCTTGATACGGAAACCACCGGACTGGAGCCTGCAAAGGGCCACAGGGTGGTTGAGCTTGCGTGCGTGGAAATGGTCAACCGCACCCTTACCGGCCGGCACTTGCA
>DATJCP010000530.1:0-9441 GCA_035514715.1 Candidimonas sp. | reverse complement strand
GACAACCACCTGTCGCGCATTGCCGCGCGCCAGCGCGAGCTTGAAGCCGAACTCACCGCCGCACGCAAGGCCAATCGCGGCAAACCAGACCGAAAACGGTGGTACGTCACACCGCCCGCCGCACAGGAAGATGAAGGATGGTTCACGACCTACCTGGATGTCATGACGCTGCTTTTGGTGCTGCTGGTAGTGATGCTATCGTACTCCGGCAAAAACGCCGTGGGCAGCTTGAAACAAGCCCTCAGCGAGTCTCCCGCTCAAGTCGCCCTCATTCCTCCCCTGGGCGAACTGCCCGTCGTCGTTTTAGACCCCATCTCAACCAGCATCGGCTTGATTCCGGGGAGCAACGGTTTCATACCCGAAATTGGCTTGCATCACCATCACCTGCCAAGGCCCGAGGATGCCTCCCCGCCCCAAGCAGATGCCTCGCATGAAAACGCCGCACCCACCGCCACAGACCGCGAAGTGACAGCAAGTCCGGCACTGACCGAGAGCAATAACAGCCTGCCGCCTGGCGACACGACGCTTAACGAAGAGGTCGCCCTGGCAGAGGGCAACAAGCCATTGAGCCCAGTCGAACCGTCAGCAACCGTTGAGGCGGCATCTGAACCGGCGGCGCCAACCGCCGAATCCAAGCCCGCAGCACCCGCGCCTGCCGCGCAGGATATGCTTGCCGGCTTGCCCTTGAGCGAGCTGGGCGACGACATCGATATTATTGTCAATGAAAGATCTGTCAGTTTCCGCATCAACAGCGAAATTCTGTTCAGTTCGGGTCAGGCTGAACTGAGCCTGGAAGGCCTGAGCGTGCTCAAGCGACTGATTCCAGTATTCAACAGCGTCAAGCATCAGATCACCATTGAAGGCCATACCGACTCCGTGCCCATGCTGCGCAACCGGCAATATCCGTCCAATTGGGAACTTTCAGGTGCGCGGGCCGGCAGCGTAGTGCGCTACTTGCAGGCCAACGGTATCGCCAGCACACGCCTACGGGCCGTTGGCAATGCCGACACGCGGCCCCTTGCTGATAACTCGACCCCGAAGGGCCGAGCCACTAACCGGCGCGTAGAATTAATTATGGAGCGGCCCGATAACTGATCTGCTTACAAGGCCGAAGGCGGCGGGTCGACTTCGCGCTCGCTGACCTGCAGATGATTGTCTGTCGCGAAGCCGTAAACGAACTTCCAGGCCAGGGGCTCGAGGTCGCGCAGGCGTTTATCCACGACCACACAACGAACGCCATCCAGGACGACAGGCACCACATAAGGTGAATAAGTAATAGGACCGCCGATAGAACCGGCGGGACGAAACTGCGACATCACACCGGCGAGGCGTTCAGCCCAATCGCTGGGACGAAAACGCTGGCCTTCGAGTGTGAGACCGTGAATAACCAATTGCTGCACAAGATGTGTCATAGACTTCCGCGGACAAATCGTACCCATTTCAGGTGTACCAAACTTTCCCTGCGCCGCGAATTGTATATGATAGCCACTTAAGTAGCCTGCTTGCCCTACTACGACGCAGGCCCTTCGCTGAAAATTCGGTCATAATCAATGGCCAAATCGTTTTTGCTGACGGCCATCTTGCAAGGTAAGATGGCTCTTTTAAACAAGGTTAACTATGTCTGGCCCCCAACCACAAACAGGTCCACTTCGGCATTTCCTGCAATTTCGCGACCTATCGAAAGCCGAGATCCAATATGTGCTGGATCGCGCTCGCGTCATCAAGAACAAATTCAAGCGCTACGAGCCGCATCACACCCTGCACGACCGTAATCTGGCCATGGTGTTTGAAAAGGCCAGCACGCGTACGCGTGTCTCGTTCGAAGCGGGTATGTATCAGCTTGGCGGCGCAGTCATACATCTTACCACTGGCGACTCGCAGCTTGGCCGCTCCGAGCCCATCGAAGACACAGCGCGGGTCATTTCACGCATGGTCGACCTGGTCATGATTCGCACTTTCGAGCAAACCCGCATCGAACGCTTTGCGGCGCACTCCCGAGTGCCCGTCATCAACGGCTTGACCAACGAGTTCCACCCCTGCCAGATCCTGGCCGATATTTTCACGTTTATCGAGCACCAGGGCCCCATAGCGGGCAAAACAGTGGCCTGGGTAGGTGATGGCAACAACATGGCCTATACGTGGCTCCAGGCGGCTGAAATCCTGGGTTTCCAATTGCATGTATCGACACCCGAAGGCTATCGGCTTGATGCACAACGCATAGGCCAGCCCCCCGCATCAGTACTGAAGGAATTTTCCGACCCCATGCAAGCCTGCGAAGGCGCTCACCTGGTCACCACCGACGTCTGGACAAGCATGGGCTACGAAGCAGAAAATGAAGCGCGTCGCGAAGCATTCGCCGACTGGCGTGTCGATGCCGAGATGATGGCCGTCGCCGCCCCCAATGCCATCTTCATGCATTGCCTGCCGGCCCATCGCGGCGAAGAAGTCACCGGCGACGTCATTGACGGACCGCAAAGCGTAGTCTGGGACGAAGCCGAAAATCGCCTGCACGTGCAAAAAGCCTTGATGGAATTCCTGCTATTGGGCCAAATCGAATAGAGCCCGAAGCTCGCAACAGAAAGGTCTGCACCCATAAAAAAATGGCACCTCGATAAGGTGCCATTTTTTTATGGGTGCCGGATTACACGCGCCTGGCGTCAATCCGGCACAGGGCCGCGCTACTGCTTATTCGTCTTTGCCTTTCAACTGCGGCAAGGCTGCGCCGCCGGCTGGCGCCAGCAAGCCTGTCTTGACGTAAGTAAAGAGCTTTTCACGTGTATCGACGATATCCAGATTGCGCATGGTCAACTGGCCAATGCGGTCTCGTGGCGAGAAAGTCGATTCGCCCTTCTCCATCGTCAGGCGCTCGGGTTTGTAGGTCAGGTTGTCGGAACGAGTATCCAGGATGGAATAGTCGTTACCGCGACGCAATTCGATCGAGACTTCACCCGTAATCGCACGCGCTACCCAGCGCTGCGCCGATTCGCGCAACATGATGGCCTGAGGATCAAACCAACGGCCCTGATACAGCAAGCGACCTAATTTCAGGCCATTCATGCGGTACTGTTCAATAGTGTCTTCGTTGTGAATACCGGTAACCAGGCGCTCGTACGCAATATGCAGCAAAGCCAGGCCAGGGGCTTCGTAGATGCCGCGGCTTTTAGCTTCGATAATGCGGTTTTCGATCTGATCGCTCATGCCCAGGCCATGGCGCCCGCCGATACGGTTGGCTTCAAGCAGCAGTTCAACGCTGTCGCTGAATTCGACGCCGTTCAGCGCCACTGGCTGGCCTTCTTCAAAGCGCACGGTAACTTCTTCGCGCTTGACCTCGACGTCATCACGCCAGAAAGCCACACCCATGATGGGCTGCACAATCTTGATGCCCGAATTCAGGTATTCCAGATCCTTGGCTTCGTGCGTAGCGCCCAGCATGTTCGAATCGGTCGAATAAGCCTTTTCTGTCGACATTTTGTAGTCGAAGCCAGCTGCGCGCATGTATTCGGACATTTCCGAACGGCCGCCCAATTCATCGATAAAGACCTGGTCCAGCCAAGGCTTGTAGATCTTCAAGTCGGGATTGGTCAACAAGCCATAACGATAAAAGCGTTCAATATCATTACCCTTGTACGTGCTGCCATCGCCCCAGATATTGACATCGTCTTCTTTCATGGCGGCCACCAGCATCGTGCCGGTGACTGCACGACCGATAGGCGTGGTGTTGAAGTACGTCACGCCCGCCGTCGAAATATGGAAAGCACCGCACTGCAAGGCTGCAATCCCTTCGGCCACCAATTGCGAACGGCAATCCACCAGACGTGCTGCCTCGGCGCCATACTGCAACGCCTTGCGCGGGATTTCGTTGTAATCGGGCTCGTCAGGCTGACCGAGGTTGGCCGTATAAGCGTAAGGAATCGCGCCCTTATTGCGCATCCACAGCAAAGCGGCGCTGGTATCGAGCCCGCCAGAAAAAGCGATACCGACCTTCTGGCCGGTAGGAACGTCTTCAAGAATGGTTGTCATTGTTGATCTAAGGCCTAGTAAATTGAATTCAGCTAACAGCCATTATATCCTTGGCGCGCAAGTGCTTCCCACGGCGGCGTATTGCAAGTTGATCAAACCAGAGGCTGAGCTGGATCAAAATATGCAAACTATGCTGTTCAATGGAGGCGATGGCTTGATAAAATACAGTCATTGGGGGAGTAGCTCAGCTGGGAGAGCGCTGCGTTCGCAATGCAGAGGTCGGGAGTTCGATCCTCCTCTTCTCCACCAAATTCAAAATCCTGGCCGCTATCGGTTGGGATTTTTTTTGCCTGGAACGCCTGTGTTAGCGGGGCTGCGGATTTTAAAGCACTGGTATCAACCATACAATAACAAAGTCTAGCGGGAGACAGACACTTTGCAGAAGATTCGCCTGCCCGTCATCGATGCCATGAAAGGCTTAGGCTGCATGGCTATCGTATTCCATCATCTGGCGTTTTATGGGCCGATGTCAGACGTGGTGCATACGGCTGCGCCGCACCTGATTGACTGGTTCTTCAATTATGCCCGCCTGGCCGTGCAAGTGTTTTTTGTGCTGGCAGGGTACCTTGTCGCGGCCCAGATTGCGCCCAATGGAAAGGTTGCCGATATTTCCTCCTGGGCGCCATTTTTCTGGAAACGATACAAACGTCTGGTTATTCCACTTCTGTTTGCCGTGGTGTTGGCAACGTTGATCACGGCGCTGGTGCGTCCCTGGTTTCATCACTCATCACTTTCTGCACCTCCGGGGCTGCTGCAACTGCTGGCGCACGCACTCTTGCTGCAAGATTTGCTACACATGGAAGCTTTGTCTGCAGGCGTCTGGTATGTAGCCATTGATCTTCAACTGTTTGCTGCAACGCTGGCATTGACGATGCTGGCAGGCTATGCGCCGCCTTCCTGGCGCGCAGGGTTTCCGATATTGATTATCCTGCTTGCGGTGGTATCTTTATGGGGCATTAATCGCGAACCCGCCTACCAAAATTATGCCCCCTATTTTTTTGGTTTCTATGGCCTGGGTATGCTGGCCTACTGGTCCGGCCGCAGCGCATTGGGCAGCCTGGCACTATTGGCGATGGGCGTAATCGCGCTCTGGCTGCAATATCGCAACTCGGTCGCCGTGGCTTTTGCAACGGCGCTGCTGGTCAGTGCGATCGGGCGGAAAAACTCGCTGGAACACTGGCCGAGTTCAAGGGTGTTAATTTGGCTGGGCCAGCGTTCCTATTCCATCTTTCTGATTCACTTCGGTGTCTGCGTGGCATTTAATGCGGTCTGGCATGCGCTATTTACGACCGGAGTCTGGATCAACGCATTTGGCATGCTGGCGGCAGCGCTCGCCTCTGTCGCAGCCGGAGCACTGTTATACAGCCATGTGGAAAGCAAACGTAATGTCTTGGGATATAACAGGGCCACGACGACGCTCGTCGCAATGATTACGGCAGCCCTGGCGATCGAGGCGCTGACCCAGGATTAATTCGGCAGAAGGGTCGCGTTGTGTTTCTGTGCCCTATTCCATCACCAAAACACAAGTCCCAACCGCTATCGGTTGGGTATTTTTTACCTGTTGCGCCGCTGTTGGCGATGGTTACCACATCAAGTCGTCCGGGATCTTAAAGGCAGCATACGGATCGTCCTCGTCAATCTCGGTGCTGGTTTTGTTCACCCGCACAACAAGCGAAGGATCGCGCTCGGCGATTTTGTCTGCGACTATCCTGGGCACCAGCTCGGTCGCGCTGCCCAGACGGATAATCACGAGGCGCCCGGCTATTAAATGCGCCTGCACTTCAGCTGACACATACATCCGTTCTATCTTCTTGCCGTGAGTAAAATTGTAGGCGATGTCGCCACCGCCCTTGCTCTGGCGACTCTGCTGCACCATTTGGGCAATTTGCGCCGCGATCGCCTTTTGATTGGCGGCTGCAACACGCTGAGCATTCAGTTCGCGGGTCCGCTCGATATTCTTATGTTGCGCTTCTAGCGCTGCCAGCCTCGCCTCATCAACGCTTTGCGTGCCGGTTCGGCGCTCAACCTTCTTCTGCTTGCTCTTATCCTGGTGGACGCGTTTGGCTTTATTTTTGTCGACCAGACCCGCCTTTAAAAGCTGCTCTTGCAGCGAGACCATGTGTGTTGCTCCGTAGATAGTGTTCGTCGGTTGAGGGGAATGATCGAATGCATGACTGGTAAAAGCTTATGTTCGCGCCCCCACCTCATGGGAGAAAGTATAGCCTTGCCAGCTTCATTGCATGTGGAGTGGACTAAGATAGAATCAATACGTGATGTTGAGCCTGAAGCCTTCCGGCGCCATCCAGTTAACGCCCTCCTCCCACCGAAAATCGATTTTGTAGGTATTGCTATTGTTTAGAGACTTGGTTGACGATCTTGACGATTATTCTCCAGAGCCAGAGAAACTCTTGGATGTGCCATTCGTGCCCACCGATGACGACGTAATCGAGGCAATGTTGAACTTGGGCAAAGTTGGCCCAAAAGATGTGATTTATGATCTAGGCTCGGGCGATGGCCGTATTTTAATTACCGCCGCCAGAAATCGTGGTGCTCAAGGCATTGGCGTAGAAATTGATCCGCTACGAATCGCGGACGCCATGGACGACGCCGGACACTATCGTGTTGAATACCTTGTTGACTTCATTGAAGAAGACATCTTCACCGCCGACTTCAGCGCCGCTACAGTAGTCACTCTATACCTTCTGGAGTCGATCAATGTTCAGTTGCGGCCTCGCCTACTAAGAGAACTGCGCCCAGGCTCTCGCATCATTTCCCACGCCTTCGATATGGGCGACTGGAAAGCCGACGAACAAGTCGAATTAAGAGGCGGAAACATGAGAGCCATAACCATTTACAAATGGATAGTACCGGCTCAGGTCGCAGGCGTTTGGGAATGGGAGGGACTGGACAACCAACACTATCGCGTTGAACTTCAGCAAAAATATCAGGAAGTTACCGGAAGCGCTTGGCTGGCTGACGAGGTAGTGGAGTTGAAAAGTGCAAAACTGTGTGGCGATAACCTGGAGCTACAAATTCAGGCAAGCAACACAGATTTGCCCAACACCTTCACACTGATTTTTGAAAAGAACGAACTACTGTCTATATTGGAAGATGCGTAAACGGCCCTGCTTCCATGAACAACTATGAGTGTCGGATTATGCCTTCGGCTAATCCGACACTCATTTACTAGCTGGTAGGCTTGGTAGCCTTGACCATGGTCATGGCCGCAGCGATCATGCTGCCCATATCGCCCATGTTGGCAGGCAATATCAAGGTGTTGTTTTTCTGGGCCACTTCCTTGAAGGCATCCACGTAACGTTCGGCCACGCTCAGGTTAACGGCATCCATACCGCCGGGCGCCTGGGTTGCCCGCGCGACCCGTTCCAGGGATTCGGCGGTGGCCTGCGCAATGGTCAGAAGCGCCTGAGCTTCACCCTGGGCGTAGTTGATCATGGACTGCTGCTCGCCTTCCGACTTCAAGATGGCCGCCTGACGATTACCCTGGGCAATATTGATGTCTTCCTGCTTTTTGCCCTCGGATTCGGTCACCAGCGCCCGCTTGGTGCGTTCAGCGGTGATTTGCAATTGCATGGCCCGTAGAATCTCGTCCGGAGGGGTCAAGTCGCTGATCTCGTAGCGCAGCACCTTGACACCCCAGTTGGTGGCAGCTTCGTCCAGCGCCTGCACTACGGCCACGTTGATCAGGTCGCGTTTCTCGAATGTTTCATCCATTTCCAGCTTACCGATCACCGAGCGCAATGACGTCTGGGCTAGATTGGAAATGGCCATTATATAATTGGTTGAACCATAGGAAGCCTGGCGCGGATCTGTGACCTGATAGTAAAGCACCCCGTCAACCTTCAGCTGGGTGTTATCTTTGGTGATACAAACCTGGCTGGCAACGTCCAGCACCATCTCTTTAAGCGAGTGACGATAAGCCACTTTCTCGAGGAAAGGAACAGTAAATCCCAGCCCAGGAGACAGTATCCGATCGAACTTGCCCAGGCGCTCTACCACTGCGGCATGCTGCTGGGGCACAATCTGAATTGTGGACTTGATGACGACAAACACGACCAGGGCAGCGACTATCCAGAAAGATAGCGTCCATACATAAGCGTCCATAGAGGATCCTATAAGAAAAAAGATGAAAGCATTTGGGGTTCCAAACGCCTAAAATTGAGTCCCCGATACGGGATACTGGCCTGGACGCAAAATTAGCGTCAGACCTTGCACTGTTTGAATATAGTGTTCGCCAGGCTGAACGGGTTGGTCGACGTCTATGCGCGCGCTCCAGTTAGCACCCCGATAAAACACCCTGGCCTGTCCATTTTCATCCCAAGCGTCCACGATTACGCTTTGGCCTATGTCCTGCACCACATCGGGATTGGACTGAGTAGCTACCTGGCCCTTGGACTGACGATAGCGATGCAGCGCCACCAACCCTATCAGCGACACGACCAAACCGCTAATAATTTGCCACACCAGAGATAAACCAGCGTAGGCCGCCGTACCGGATGCCACCAAGCCCAAGGCCACCAGGAGCAAATAAAAGGTGCCTGTAGCCATCTCAAATAGCAGAAAGAGTGCAGCTACGCCAAACCAAAACCACATGCCATATTCCTTATAAATTGTTTCTATTTTGGCACGTTAAGACATTTGTAAGAAATCCTATAACCAAAGCCCTCTTTCCCGCCCTTCTACGGCAATTACTTGGCGCGAGTTTGTTGCGGCGTTTCGCCAAAAGCCTGACGATAGACCCGCGAAAACTCGCCCAGGTGGGTGAAGCCGAAAAGTACCGCGGTTTCGCTGACCTTGCTCGCATCGCCGGCCTGCGATAGGGCTAGACGAACAGCTTGCAGACGCTGCATCCGCAGCCATTGCAACGGCGACTGGCCGCATTCATCCTTGAATAAGGCTTGCAAGCGCCTGACTGACAGGCCGCAATGGCTGGCGACCATGGCAATCGGCAGATGTTCGCCCAGATGTTCGAGCATATAGGCTTGTGCTCGCCGGATGGCCTGAGGCGCGGACGGCGGCGGCGTCGGCCACAAGTGCGCCGCCATGCTGTGCGGCTGGTGCAGCAGCAAAGTGGTCGCGAGCAGCATCTCGGTTTGGGCCAGCAAGGCTGCCTGGGCGGTGTCCTGGCCCAGGCCCAGGCCCGAGCATCGCACCACCCATTGCAACATCGGCAGCAGCGCTTGCCAGCCGACAGTATTCAAAGGAATGACAGCATCGAAGCAGATCTCGGGCGCATGTTCTTGCGCCGTCAGGCGGCACCAGGCATCGGAGATGGCCGACCGATCAAGGCGCAGCAGCACCTGTTTATAGTCGCGACTGGCCCTGAAGTGAAACCGTCTGTCGGGGCTGATAAGGACGGCCCCTTGCGGTGACACCTCGATGCGGTGTCCATCGAAATGAAAC
>DATJCP010000529.1:0-2941 GCA_035514715.1 Candidimonas sp. | reverse complement strand
CATGGTGTAGTGCGCATCGCCCCAATAATAGATATGGTTGGCAAACAAGTTTGCGCATACGCCCATATTCGCCATGCGCCTGAACTGATAAGCATCGGCCATTTGGCAATGCTGCAGCGTATGGCGGTGATCCCAGCGTGGACTTTCCTCGAGCACTTTTTCAATGGCGTCCAGCGTCACTTCTGTCGCCTCGTCGCCATTGGTATGGATATGAATGGTCAAGCCGGCATCGTGGTAGGTTTTAAGGATGTCTTTCAGGTTATGCGGCGGAATCAGCCAGATGCCATTTTTTTGAGCACCCGCTGGCGGGTTGTAGTAGCCGGGCCAACGCACTCTTGCAGTAAACCCCTGAATCGAACCGTCAGTGACGAGCTTGACCACACCGAAGCGCAACTTGTTGTTATTGTGTTTGATGGCAGGCAATACGCGCTCGAGCGCCTTGTTTTCCTGATCGCGCAACGGAGCATAGGCCGGTACGATACGCAACGGGTAATCCTCGTGCATCGTGACGCTCGTCAATACGTCGATATTGGCGTCGCTCAAGTCATTGACCAAATCAGTCGCCGTCGTCACGCCAGCCAACTGTCCCACTTTCCCGAAGTTCCAGATGCCTTTTTCCGTTTGACCTGCATCGAAGAAAAGATTGCCGGTCTTGCGATACACCATGTACATGGCGGCAAACTCTTGAAGCTCGCCTGTAGGCTTGTCATCGGCACCTATCACAACACCTTCGATTGCGGTTTCTTTAGTGATGTTCGCCTCTTCCAGCATGGCGGTATTCACGTTCATCAAATGCGCACTGGCATGGAAGACCACCACGCGGCTAGTGGCCGACACCTGATCCAGATGCGCCGTCGTCATGCGTTGCGAACCGAAGTAAATCGGATCGAAGCCCCAGGCATACACGGGATCGGAAGGATTATCCAGCGCAGCGCGAGCATCCTTCAAGCGGGCGACCACGTCCTCGAAACTTTTAAGACCCGTCCACAAACGGCCATCGGGCCCACGGCGGTCGTAATACCCGACATAGACAAAATTCCACATGCCGCCTTCCATCAAGTGGCAGTGGCCTTCCACCAACCCTGGCATCAACACTTTGTCGGCAAAGGTTTCATCCAAGGTAGCCGGCCCCCAGCCGCTCAACGATGCCTCGTCGCCCACTCCAAGAATCTTGCCATCGCAGACTGCCACGTGCGTGGCGCGCGGCTGCATAGGATTCATGGTGATAACGCTACGCGCTTTGTATACGGTAATTTTGTCAGAACGGCTCATCGTAATTCCCAATAAAATTCAGGCTGCGCCTGATAGCATCAAATAGAAACAGGGCTGACAGGCTCGCTGTCAACCATCTTCACCAAATGGCAAGCCACATGCTGGCCCCTACCCACATCGCGCAACTGCGGCGACTCGGAGCGGCAGATATCCTGCGCATAGGGGCACCGGGTATGAAAGTGGCAGCCCGACGGCGGATTAACCGGACTTGGGGGATCGCCCTCAAGCCGCAAGCGTTTGACCGACCCGCGCAGAGTCGGATCTTTGACCGGATCGGCGGTCAGCAACGCATAGGTATAAGGATGCAAGGGCCGGGAGAACACTTCGGTACGATTGCCCTGCTCAACCACGCGGCCCAAATACATGACACTAAGCGCATCGCACAAGCGCTGCACTACGGCCAAGTCATGCGAAATGAATACATAGGTCAACCCCATTTCTTTCTGGAGCAACTTCAGCAAATTGATGACCTGCGCCTGAATCGCCACGTCCAATGCGGAAACCGGCTCGTCGCAGATCACCAGGTCGGGATGAACCGCCAAAGCCCGGGCAATGCCTATGCGCTGGCGCTGCCCGCCAGAGAACTGGTGGGGAAACAGCTTTTTCTGCTCGGACCTAAGCCCGACCTTCTTGATGAGTTCGTCGACACGGGCCGCAATTTCCTTAGCGGTCATGTTCGTCAACTGTTTCATCGGCTTGGCGATGATGTCTTCCACCCGCTGCCGGGGATCAAGAGACGAGTACGGGTCCTGGAAAATCATTTGCAGGCCTTTGCTGACCTCTTTCATCTCTTTACGGGAATTGGCTGCCATCGACTTCCCGTTCAGGAGTATTTTTCCTCCTGTAGGAGCAAGCAGGTTTGCCAATGCCAGCGCCGTGGTGGACTTTCCGCAACCTGATTCCCCGACAATTCCATAGGCGCTGCCGCGCTTGACGTCGAATGAAACACCATCGACGGCATACACCTTGGCTTCCTTGCCCATCAGGCCCGCTTTCCTTAACGTGAAGTGCACCGTCAGGTCACGCACTTCCAGCAATGTTTGTGACTGCGTCATACAACACTCCCCTGCACTGCCGCTTGCGGCTCCGTTTCAACATTCAACCAGCAGGCCGCCTCCCAGTTGGCGCGCCCCAGCATCGGCGGACGTTCGGTATGGCACTTGTCCATCACATACGGGCAACGCGGCGCAAAAGCGCAGCCTCGGCCAAGCTCGCTTAATGGCGGCACAACACCAGGAATCTCTGGCAACAGCTCGGACTCGGAAAACTTGGCGGGATCGTGCTCTACATTCAGGACACAGGCCAGCAAGCCTTTCGTATAAGGGTGGATAGGATTCAGCAACACCCGTTCGACAGAACCTTCTTCTATTTTCCGTCCGGCATACATCACCATCACACGGTCGGCCAGTTCGGCCACAGCGCCCATGTTGTGGGTGATCAAGATAATGGCCGTGTTGTATTGCTTGCGCAGGTCCAGCAGCAAATCAAAGATTTGCGCCTGCACGGTGACGTCCAGCGCCGTAGTGGGCTCATCGGCAATCAACACTTTGGGGCGACAGGCCAAGGCCATGGCTATCATGGCGCGCTGGCGCATACCGCCCGACAGTTCGTGCGGATACTGATCCAGACGCCGCTCGGGCTCGGGAATACGAACCGACTTGATCAGTTC
>DATJCP010000528.1:0-3414 GCA_035514715.1 Candidimonas sp. | reverse complement strand
TGGATAGATGGGAAACGCGAACGCGTAGACCTGAAAGAAGGCGATATTTTCCTGATGCCACCGCATGTCCGCCACTCCCCGCAGCGCCCCGAAGCCAATAGCGCCTGCCTGGTCATCGAGCGCCAGCGCCCCGAAGGGCTGAAAGATGGTTTCGAATGGTATTGCGAAACCGACGACGGCTGCGGCCATCTGGTTCATCGGGTGGAAACGCAGTTGCAAAGCATAGTCACCGACCTGCCGCCGCTATTCAAATCCTTTTACGAATCCGAAGACAAACGGCATTGCCCCAATTGCGGCAAATTGCATCCTGGGAAAGCAGCCTGACATGAAAAAAATCGACATACACGCGCATTTCCTGCCGCCCATCACGCAGGCACAAGCCGCAAGGCTGGACCCCGACAACGCACCGTGGCTGGATATTGCCGCCGATGGCGAAACCGGCCAGATCATGAAAGGTTCGCAGCCTTTCAGGCCGGTCTACAAGGCATTGTGGGACCCCGCCATGCGTCTGGCGGAAATGGACAAGCACAAAGTCGACATCCAAATTATCTCGGCTACCCCCATTATGTTCGGCTATGAATTTGCGCCAGAACGCGCTGCGCCATGGGCCGAACAAATGAACGACCTGGCGCTCGAGCATTGCGCTGCCAACCCGCAGCGCCTGAAAGCGCTGGCGCAGGTGCCTTTGCAAGATCTGGACATGGCCTGCCGCGAAGCCTCGCGCGCCAAGGCGAGCGGGCACGTGGGCGTCCAAATCGGCAACCACCTCGGCCCGCGCGATCTCGACGACGAGCACCTGGTGCAATTCCTGATTCACTGCGCCAACGAAAACATCCCCATTCTTGCCCACCCCTGGGACATGATGACCGATGGGCGAATGAAAAAATAGATGCTGCCCTGGCTGGTGGCCATGCCGGCTGAAACCCAGCTGGGCATACTCTCGCTGATCCTGTCTGGGGCGTTCGAACGCATTCCTACTTCGCTAAAACTGTGTTTCGCCCATGGCGGCGGCAGCTTCGCCTTTTTGCTGGGCCGGGTCGACAACGCCTGGCGATGTCGCGATATCGTTCAGCAAGACTGCCCTCACCTGCCTTCCAGTTATGTAAAACGCTTCTACGTAGATAGCGCCGTATTCGATGCGGGGGCTTTGCGCTTGCTGGTTGAAGTCATGGGCGCAGACCGGGTCATGCTGGGGTCTGACTACCCTTTCCCTTTAGGCGAACCGTCGATAGGCAAGCTGGTGGCGGAAAACCCATGGCTAAGCGCACCAGACAAAGACAGAATCAACGCGCTGAACGCCAGCGAGTTTTTCAGTCTTAAGGAGTAACCGGGAACTACCGTGGAAAACCCCTGGTAATCGAGTAGACTACCGGCGGCACACTACTTTATGCTGTCCCTTGCTTCCCATCGATAGTGCAACAACCAATGTCTACTGCTATGTCCAATGCCATGAACCATGAAGACGATCCCTTCCTGGTCACCTCCAAACTCGAAATCCAGGCTATTTTGCGCTCGATCGAGGAAAAAAAGGCGATGCTCAGGATGCACGTCGAAGGACGAACGGTTGCCATTATTACAACCATTCTGGAAATCGATCCAGATAGCCAAACACTGTTTGTAGACAACTCAACCGATGAAGACTTCAACCGGCGCATTGCCAGCGCCGACAAAGTATCGTTTGAAACCAATCTCGACAAGGTAAGCATACAGTTTTCAGTCCCGCGGGTTACTCCTTGCATGCAAGACAATCTGCCTGCCATGCAAGTCCCCTTCCCTCTGTCTGTCAGGCGCGTACAGCGTCGCGAATACTATCGGGTCGAAGTTCCGGTAACCGAACCGGCGTCATGCACTATCGCCTTGCCTGACAACCCCGCGATAAAAAAAGTTACCCTGAATATCAAAGATATCAGTGCTGGTGGCATTTCCGTACTCGATAACTCGCACGTGCTGGATAATGCCCTGGGCACTATTTATAAAGACTGTCGGCTGGAACTCCCCGATGCGGGGACTGTCATCACCAGCTTGCGAATCATGCGTTCCCTGGACGAAACGCTCAGCAACGGCAAAGAAACAAGGCTGCTGGGATGCAAGTTCTTCGAACTGTCCAACCCCATGAATTTCATCATTCAGCAATACATCGGGAAGCTGGAACGCAAACTCAACGCCAAACGGCGCGGGTTTGAATAAGCCAAGCGCCAACGCCGCCGGCGCGTAACGCCGATGGCAACGCCCCCTGTTGCAAAAGCTTAGAACGTAGCGTCCAGCCAACCGCGTAGCGCGTTGGAAACCCGAATGGCGCGGGCGCCAAGCAGTTGGCGCCGGGTAATGATGGCCTCCTGGACCAGGCCGCCATCCAGCAAAGACTGACGCTGAACTCCTGGCAACAATCCACAAGCCATCGGCGGCGTGAGCCAGATATTTTCGACACTCAACATGTAGATATTGCTGCGGCTGCCCTCGCAGACTTCGTCTTTGTCATTGCAGAACACCACATCGAAAAAACCAGGATGATCGGCAAGCCAATGCTGGGCGGACTCAAACCAGGGACGATGCGTGGTTTTATGTTGCAGCCATACCAGGTCGGCTTGCAGCGGCATATCGCTAAGCTGCAAACGCACGGGCTGCGGCGTCGCGGGCAACAAGTTGGTTTCTATCGAATACTGTCCATTGCGATCAAGCAAAAGGCGCAAGCGATGGTTGTCGCCTGCGTCCAATTGAGCGACAGTGTGCTGCACCGCTTGAATCAAAGCGGCGCCGGGCCATGTATAACCCAGCGCCATGCAAGAGCGCTCCAGACGCTGCCAATGCCCGGCCAGCAACGGCACATTGCGGCCAGGTTCGACACGTATGGTTTCTATCAGTTGAGCAGCCGATGCAGGCATGGCGCCCCCTTCACAAAATCAGGCATTATCAGTAACGATCGCGGCGCTACGGGAACGCCCCCGGAACCAGCTGACAGCGATAGCGGCAATCAACAACAGGCCCAGGTAACCCAGCAACGGGTAAACCGTTCCTATCAGCTTGGTGAAACCAACAAAGCTCAACAACAGGCCGATAACGCAGGACAACAGGCTAACGACACGGAAACGCCCGGTTTCAGGACGCGAGAAACGCGCGCTAAAGGCAAAGAACATGCCCACGGCCGTACTGTAAATCATGCAGGTAATGGAAATTGTCATCAGGATGCCGACAATAGGTGACATCCGTGAAGCCAGCATCAGTGTGGGCAACTCGGCGCCTTCCAGCTGATTCAGGTTGGAGAACAAGCTGATGTTGAGCAACAGAATCAACAAACCCAAGCCCAAACCGCCCAGCACCCCACCCCATATCGTCGTTTTGGTATCTTTGGTGCGGCCCGAAACGACTGCCAGCATAGGAAAGCCAACAGCGATATTGAACGATGCATAAAGCGCG
>DATJCP010000527.1:0-4334 GCA_035514715.1 Candidimonas sp. | reverse complement strand
CGCCAAGGCTACCTGGACCACCCTCCTGCTGATCTGTTGCGCCTGCTGGCAGAGAGTCAGCATTTCAGCCAGCTGACCGGGGGCTCTTTTGACCCGACGGTCCAGCCATTATGGAAGGTGTATGCCGGCCATTTTTCTCAGCCCGATGCGGATCAGCATGGCCCAGGCAAAGCCGCTGTACAACAGGCATTGGCGCTGGTGGATTACCGAGCGGTGGAAATCGATCCAGCGCAAATTCGGTTCTCAATGCCAGGCATGGCCATGACGCTGAATGGAATTGCCCAGGGCTATATCACCGACCGCATCGTCATGCTTTTGCGGAATGCCGGACTGGGTCGCGCACTTGTCGATATGGGCGAAATACGTGGCTTGGATCAGCAAAATTCAGGTATGCCCTGGCGCGTAGGGCTGGCCGACCCAGCTCAAGCAGAGCAGATTTTTGAAACGCTTGAAATACGCAACCAGGCGCTGGCGACATCTGGCGGCTATGGCATGCACATGGATACGGCAGGCCGATTTACGCATATCTTCGACCCTAAAACCGGTCTGAGCCAGCCACGTTATCGCAGTGTTTCGGTCATGGCGGAGAACGCCACAATTGCGGATGCCTTGTCGACGGCTCTCTCCAACATGGATTTGGCCGATGCCAAGCACGTGATCGAGGCGCGGAATATCAAGGCCTGGTTTGTTTTGCCTGACGGGTCGCGCGTTACTGTTGGGGGGTAAAGGGCGTTGACGCCTTTAAAACTGATGGTTTATGCCCGCCATATACTGTGTCGTCGTGCCTTGCCCCTGGACTATCTGGTCATCAAGGGAGTAGCGCTTGGCGACACCAGCCATGGCATACACGCTGGTGCGCGGCGATAGCTGGTGGATATACCCCAAGGTTGCCACTTGGCCGTTACTGGCCGTCTCACCATCAGCCCATTGCCAATTGGGTTTGACCAGCGACCATTGCGCCACCACAGTGCCATTGGCGCCGACGGGCACAGCCAGCCCTAGCAAATAGGCGTCAAGGCGGCCGCCACGGGCAAATTCGGCTGCGCCCAGCCCTAGACCCAGTTCGTCAGGGTCCCCTCCATTCAAACCTACATAGCCGTTTTTCTGGCGACTCCAGGCCGCTGATACTTTGACAATGTCAAAATCATATGAGGCGCCCAGCTGCAAAGCCTCGGGGTTGTGCGCATCGGCGAGCGCGTTGTCGGAAAGCAAGGTTTTGTCCCAGGTAGCCACGATGATGAGCGGCCCTTGTTCATACTGCGCAGCCAGGCTGTATGAAGGCGATTTTTGGCCGCTACGCTGGTCGCCCAGCACATCGAAGCTATAGCTTGCGCCAATGCGCATCCCGCCCCAGGACGGTGAAAGATAATTCACACTGTTATTGACAGAGTAATTATCGGATGCCTTGAATGTGGAACCCATACTCATATCTCTCCAGGATGCAACCTCGAGTGCGCTGCCGAACTCTTGCCCTACGGTATGTTGCCGCCCGAGACGGAATTCGCCAAACTGCTCATTTCCCAGCCCTAGCCATGCCGCATTGCTGAAAAATCGGTCAGTGTCACTTAGTTCGCCAGTTGTTCCGTCAAATAAAGACTCAAGCTGGAAATTGGCCGACCACCCATTGGCAAGCGCTTCCTGGCCTTTAATGCCGATTAGCGAGTCACTTAAGCCGCCGGAAGTGATGCCGGTTATTTTTTGCTTGCTGGCATCAGGCCCCTGAACATGCTTAGAATCAATGCCCATATCGACAATGCCATATAGTGTCAGATTGGTATCGGCGGCGCCTGCGCTGCAATGCAGGGCAATTAATGGAATCGCCCACAGCGGTATGGTTTTCATAGACTTGATCTCCTTATTCAATGATAGTCAGCTTGAATAACAGTGCTTTGCTTGAAATATGGAAGCGAGAAACTGGGCGCCAAAACACCGGTTGGTCGTATTGAGCAAGTATTGGAAATGGTTCTTATTTAGATCGATGGTACTGTTATCAAGCCAACAGCAAGCTGAATAAAAGAGGAATATTCAAATACCCATTTAATCGTTTTAGGAAAACGGGCTTGTCTTTAGAATAATCAAAAGCAATCAATGCAATGGCATTTTCCAACAATGGTTATCCGAACGATTTATCGTTGAATAGAATGAGCACACTACAAGCAGCAGTCCAGAAGCACACTGTCGTCATTATCGGCGCGGGCACCGGCGGAGCCACTGTAGCGTCGCGTCTGCGTCGTGCAAAGCCCGGCCTTGATATAGTCATTGTTGATCCGTCCCCTTTCCATTATTACCAGCCGGCCTGGACGCTGGTGGGGGGCGGTCAATACGATCTGGGCAGCACTCGCCGCGACATGAGCAATGTCTTGCCAGCGGGTGTTATTTTCCAGCAAGACAGCGTTAGTGGTTTCGCCCCAGAGATAAATGAAATTACATTAAGCAGCGGCAAGCAGCTGAGCTACGATTTTCTGGTTGTGGCGGCTGGGATACAACTGAACTGGAACGCAATTGATGGCTTATCCGACACATTGGGAAAAAATGGCGTAAGTAGCAATTATCGCTACGACCTGGCCCCCTATACTTGGGAATGCATACAGAACCTGCAAGGCGGTGTCGCACTTTTCACTCAACCAGCTGGGCAAATCAAATGCGCGGGTGCACCACAGAAGGCGCTGTATCTGGCAGCCGACGCCCTGAAAAAACGTAAAGTTCCGACCGATCTCAGATTTCATACTGCGGCTGCAGCCTTGTTCGGTGTTCCGTTTTACTCCAAGGCGCTAGGCAAAGTGATGGCCTCGTACGGAGCACAGGCGTCACTGAGCAGCAATTTGATTGCAGTTAATGGCCCCGGTAAAACTGCCATTTTTGAAACGGTCACGGATGGCAATGTTGTGCGTGAAGAAGTGGCTTTCGACTTTTTGCATGTTGTTCCGCCCCAAAGCGCGCCGGACTTTATCAAAAATAGCTCCTTGGCCGATGCAGCTGGTTGGCTGGATGTCGATAAGTTCACGTTGCAGCATGTGCGCCATGCAAATGTTTTCGGACTTGGCGATTGCACGTCTACGCCTAATAGCAAAACAGCTGCAGCAATTAAAGGCCAGGCGCCGGTGCTGGTCAGCAATTTACTGTGGGCGCTGGATGGCGGTGAAGGCAAGTCGGAATATGACGGATATGCGGCATGCCCGCTGACGACGTCGGCTGGGAAGGTGTTGTTGGCGGAGTTTTGCTATGGCGGCGTGGTGTCGCCGACGTTACCGCTGGACCCAAGGGTTCCGAGGCGCTTTTACTGGTGGTTGAAGAAGTCGTTCTTTCCGCTGTTTTATTGGCGTGTGTTGATTAAGGGAAGGGGCTGGTTCAGTTTGCATAAGAAACGGGATTTTGCCGAGCAATTGCCGGAAATACAGGCATAGAGGTTGTTTGGGCTGTGGCTTTTTTGGTTTGCTTTGGTTTGGTTTCTTAAGCGGCGGCTGTGACCGAGGCAGTGCCTAGACGGCTACGACCAGCAGCCGGTTTGGGTCAAGAGAGGGAGACCGTGGCATTACGTATCGTTAGCGTATGTAGGTGCGGTTCTGGCTACTACCGTCCCGAAGTATTCGTCCTGTAGGTATCGATCCGCAAGAAACTTCGTCCGATCATCGCTATTGTGAGGCGCAGCGAGCTGGGGTAGGCCCAGCGAATTTTGAGCGCGCCGCCAGGCCGGGCTGGCTGCGCGGGAAGTCCCGCAGGGACCGCAGCGATGATTCGCCAGGCCTACCCCAGCTCGCTGCGCCGCATAAAAAATGAAAGAACCATCATAAGAATCAATGCCATCAACATAAAAAACAATGATGATGACAACACAAGAACCGACACAAGAGCGATAACAGGAAAGTCATCAAAGCCGGCCGTCAATAGAACCTGCTCTCGCCCTCCGGACGCGTCTTGAAGCGCCTGTGGACCCAGTAGTATTGCGGCGGATCAGACCGTACCCAGGTTTCTATCAACTGATTCAAACGAACGGTGGCTTCTATAGGCGTCTGCTCACCCGGAAAGTCTTCCAAGGGAGCCAAAACCTCCACATGATACTGACCCGTTTCAGCATCAAGCCGGCTCAGAATAGGAACAACAGCCGCATCCCAAGTCTTGGCAATTTGCGCAGTAGCCAGCAAAGTAGCCGCTGGCACATTGAAAAAAGGCACAAAAGCCGCCCCGGCAATACCGAAATCCATATCCGGCAAGTAATACACAGGTATGCCATTGCGCAAGTGGCGGATCAGCCCGCGTACGCCGTCATGGCGGCTGACCAGGTTTACGGTATTGAAACGGCCGCGGCCTTCGCGCACTAGCTGATCGACGTCGGG
>DATJCP010000526.1:0-6985 GCA_035514715.1 Candidimonas sp. | reverse complement strand
ATCGGCCGCATCGTGCAAATGCGTGCCAATGAGCGCCTGGAAGTAGGCGAAATCCACGCAGGCGACATTGCAGCCTGCGTCGGTTTGAAGGACTTCACCACCGGCGATACGCTATGCGACATTGACGCGCACATCACCCTGGAACGCATCACATTTCCTGATCCGGTCATCGCCCAGGCCATCGAACCCAAGACCAAGGCCGACCAGGAGAAAATGGGCAGCGCTTTGCAGCACTTGGCGGCAGAAGACCCATCATTTCATGTTCACACAGACGAAGACTCTGGCCAAATCATCATCTCTGGCATGGGCGAACTGCATTTGGACATAGTCGTTGACCGCATGAAGCGAGAGTTCGGCGTCGAAGCCAAGGTGGGCAAGCCGCAGGTGGCCTACCGCGAAACGATACGAAAAAAAGTGTCGGGAGTGGAAGGCAAGTTCGTGCGCCAGTCGGGAGGCAAGGGCCACTATGGGCACGTGGTGCTTACCATCGAACCCAATGAACGGAGCAAAGGCTTCGAATTCTTCGACGAAATAAAAGGCGGCGTAGTGCCGCGCGAATACATCCCCGCCGTTCAAAAAGGGATAGTCGAAGCGATGAACAGCGGCGTGCTGGCCGGCTTTCCCGCCGTCGACATCAAGGTGCGTCTGACCTTCGGTTCCTATCATGAAGTGGACTCTTCCGAGCAAGCGTTCAAGATGGCCGCCATTCTTGGTTTCAAAGAAGCCTTCAAGCAGGCGGAGCCGGTCATCCTTGAGCCCATCATGGGGGTGGAGGTCGAGACGCCCGAGGAATACGCCGGTCATGTTATGGGTGATTTGTCATCGCGCCGTGGCGCAGTCCAGGGCATGGACGATATGAGTGCTGGCGTTAAAGTCATCCGGGCCGAGGTACCGTTATCGGAAATGTTCGGCTACTCCACCACCCTGCGTTCAGCCACACAAGGCCGGGCCAGTTACACGATGGAGTTCAAACATTACGACGAAGCGCCGCGCCAGGTTGCCGACGCAGTCACGGCAGGCCATGTGAAATAAACATTACTAGACAGCAGACAACGTGGATGCGCATCGCTTGATCACACCACTGGAGCCCTGCGCAATAAGCGCTCGATCCACCGAAGCAGGCCCACGATTGCCGCCATCACCCAGGCAAGCGGCCCCACGACAAACCGCAGCAATAACATGATGGGAAGCAGCACAAGCGTCCAGCCCACAACTTGCACCAATTCAACCGGCAGGCCAAGCTTTTCGGCTGCGGATCCAAGAAGAGAGTTGATGACGCTGGGGTGCCGAATGGCAATATAGGCCAGCACAGCCGGTGCACCATACTTCACGACTCGTGCCGCAACCGCGCTGGTGCGCCATAAACCGGAGCCAAGCGCCACCGAGCGCTGGGAGAATGTCAGAGAACGCCCTCCTACCGCGCTGGCCTTACCCATGCGAAGCACCTTGAGCGCACCCACACCGATCGCCACATCCAGCGCTGCCCACCCGACGTCGCCAACGGCTATCGTCTCATCACGGCGAAGCTTGGTTTCCAATCCTTTCAGACCACTCGCAAAGAAGCTATTGATACCTTCCAGCACGCGTTCCGTCTGAACCCAACTCACCTCCCCCTTCAACCCCATCACGAACTGTCCCAGGAAATCGTAACCTTCCGCCTTGATGAACTGAACGGCATACCAAGCCCGCTCCTCACTTTGCAGCGGGCTATTGGCAGCGACTTGCGCGGGCTCGTTATCGCTCCAAAGCCGCCGAATTGCGCTGATGGCTGATCGGGCTGCATCGCTCATGCCGCGCATCATCTCCAGCGTAAAGACTTCATGTGTCAGGAAATAATGAATGGGCAGGGTGACATCTTCCCCGTACTTGCGCAGCACATCCTGAAACTCCTGACTCTCTCCGAGCATCAGGAATATAGGTCTGGCGATATCGGGGTAACGCAGAAGCGCCAGTCTTGCCTTCGTAACCAGCACCGTGTCGTCTGCATACGCAAGAAAAAGCGCTTGGATTTCCGCGGGCTCGGCAAGCAAAATGTCCGCGTATTCCGGTATGGCCTGTTCAACCTGCAGGTGCAGCAATTGCTCCTCTAAGGGTTTAGGCTTGTATAAACCGGTAATCAGCAGCGCACCAAGGAAAGCAAGCAGGCTGGCTGAAATCAGATATCTCATAGGACGCGCTCTATCGTATGCAAGCAGGAGCGTTCACTGTAGCAGAGGTACCGTAAAGCTGATACGGCAATGCAACAGGCCCATTGCAGGCCTGCTGCGGCAAATAACACCTTACTTCTTGATGTTACGTTCCTTGATGATCTTGCCCCACTTATCCGACTCTTTCTTCATGAAAGCAGCAAACTCCTGACGCGTCGTCGGCTGAGGAGTCATGCCGAACTCCGTCAGTTTCTTTTCCACTTCGGGATCAGTCAGAACCTTCACAATCTCTTCGTTCCAGCGATCAAGAATAGCGTCCGGCGTTTTGCCTGGGGCAACAAAAGCGTACCAGTTCAGCGCTTCGAACCCGGGGTATCCCGACTCGGCAACGGTAGGTATTTCGGGCAGGTAAGCCGGCCGCTTCAATCCCGTCGTAGCTAACGGAATAAGCCTGTTTTCTTCGACATACGGCATGGCGGTGGGCGGCGCCGAAAAATACGACATCACGCGTTCGCCCAGGAGATCCTGCATGGCTTGCGCGCCGCCCTTGTAGGGAACATGCACCATGTTGACGCCTGCTTCCATGTTCAACAATTCACCCGCCATGTGCGATGCAGCCCCAAAGCCGGACGAGGCAAAGTCCACTTTTTCAGACTCGGACTTAGCCAAGTCCATGAACTCCTTCAGAGTTTTCACTCCTGCACCTTTGTGCACCACCAGTACGTTGGGAAAGTTCACGCCACCTGAAATGGGTACCAAATCCTTGAAAGGATCATAGGTCACCTCCATCAGGTGCGGAGAAATGGTTAGCGGCCCGACCGAACCCAACAGCAGCATGCTTCCGTCGCTTGGGCCATTGGCAACGTATTGATGAGCAATATTGCCCCCGGCGCCAGGCTTGTTGATGATCGCGATAGAACGACCGGTGTTATGCCCCAGTCTCTCCGCGATCAGCCGGGCCGACGTGTCCGCCGCGCCGCCAGCCACAAAACCCACGACCAGAGAAATCGGCCTGTCGGGTAGCTCCTGGGCGGCGTGAGTCACCGGCGCCATTAGCGCCCCCGCAGACAGCACTAAGCCGCTAATTATTTTATTGATTGTCATGTCATGTCTCCACACTTCAAAGGGATGGTCAGTCAGCACCAGGCTGTGCTGATTTAGGTTGTCGTTTTTCCACTGCATAACGCAATAGCGCGGCGCTGCGAAAGAAACCATGCGCAAACTTGCTATAAGGCATGGTCAAGAAAAGGGCCATTACGGCGCCCAGGTGCAAGCAAAGCAATAAAGCCATCGCCGATGTACTACGTCCCAGCCACAGCGCAAGGCCACTGGCACTGATCAAGAAAAGCAGCGCGATAAAGCCAAGGTCCATCGGCTTTTGGGCTGAATCGCCATGTAAGGGGTGACGCCGACGATGCAAGGACCAAAGCCCTGCCGTGCCGATCATCAGCGCAATACCACCGACAGCCCCAAGTATCTTGGGCAGGCTGGGAAAATCGTAGGGCGCCTGCCATCCAAAAGCGTAGTGATACACAGTCGCCAGGCTGGTTGCGGCAAAACACAACATAAAACCGTAAAACGTTAAGTGATGAAAGCGCCTGCGCGACAAGGTGAACTTATCGTCTTCGTTGTTGCAGCCTTCGCCGTGACCGCCGTCCAGGTACTTAAGCTGTAGTACGGCGCTGGTGGCTTCAAGCGCCGCCGGAGTGCTCGCCGGCGCCCCGCCGGTTGCTGGCCCGATATCGCGCAGGAAGCGACGCAAACCCATGCCAAGCGCCAGAAGCGCAAACAGGAATACCGGGGCGAACAGCCCTACCAGCAAATTGTGCGGGAAGACTGTATAGAAGTTGCCGGCCGCGGCACTACTCCACAGTCCGCCACCCATGGCAACAGCCAGTACCAGGAACAGCGCCAGGCCCGCAGCCAGGGCCAAAGTCAGTACAAGACTGTTGCGTTCGTATAGTTTGCCCAAGGCCGGCGGCCACGCATAATCTTTATATGTTTGTCCGCGCACCTGTGCCATGACTTGCGGCACATTGATGGCAAACTCGTGCGGCGGCGCATATTGGCATGCGTGCAAACAGGCGCCACAGTTGTGACACAGGTTCGCAAGGTAATGAATGTCGGCCTTTTCAAACATCAGCCGTTGCGTCATGGCAGGGAACATGGCGCAAAAACCTTCGCAGTAGCGACAGGCGTTACATACCTGCAGTTGCCTTGCGGCTTCAGACTCTGAGGCGGTCAGGAAAATCGCCCCACTGCCCAATTCCAGGGCTTCGCTAGCCAACGCTTCAAGCTGCTGCATGATCGGCCTCCTGCTGGATTACATTTTCCGCACCCAAGGCTGCCGTGGCGGCATTGGTACCGGCAATGCGCCCGAAAGCTGTGCCTATCGACATCCCGATACCTGCGGTATAGCCCTTGCCCAGCACGTTGCCGGCCATCATCTCGCCGGCAACAAAAAGGTTATCGCTCGGCTGATCATCGAAGCGTACGGCAGCAGTTTCGTCGGTCAGCAGCCCTTGATACGTAAAAGTCACGCCGGGCCGTAGCGCATAACCATAAAATGGCGGCTTATCTAACGGCAAGGCCCAGTGCGTCTTCGCAGGCAACAGCCCTTCGGTGTGGCAGTCGTCCAGTTTGGTATGGTCAAAAGTACCGACCTTACAGGCGTTGTTGTAGCTATTTAGTGTTTGCATGAATACGTCGATGTCCAGCCCGAGCTTGCCTGCAAGTTCGGGCAAACTGTTGGCTTTCTCGCCAGGAAATACGGGCGGCATAAAGCGCCCTACCGCTTTGCTGTCGATGATGGAGTACGCAATCTGCCCTGGCTGGCCGGCCAAGAGGCGGCCCCAGATGGCATAGCGCTTGGGCCAGAAATCCTCACCCTCGTCGTAGAAGCGCTCTGCGTCGCGGTTCACCACCACGCCCAGCGATACGCAATCGATGCGAGTGCAGATGCCGCCGTCATACAGAGGAGCACGGGCGTCAATGGCCACCATATGCGCCTGGGTCGGATCTCCAATTTTGTCAGCCTGCTGCACTTCGAACATGTGCTTGAGAAGAACGCCTTGATTGAACCGCGTGCCACGGATCAGAAAATTGTCGACCGGCCATTCGCCGCGCTCGTTCTGGCCCCAGGCCTCGCGCAACCACTCCCGATTTGATTCAAAACCACCTGCGGCCAATACACAAGCACGCGCCTCGATGCGTTCACCTTTAATGTAGGCGGCAACGAAGCGCCCATCTCGAATTTCCAGGCTATCGACCGGCGAGTCGTAGCGCACCTGTACTCCCAGGCCCTCGGCGCTACGGTAGTACGTATTCATCAGCGCCTTGCCGCCGCCCATAAAGAAAGCATTGGTGCGGGCAACGTGCAATGCCCCCGACAAAGGCGGCTGAAAATGAACACCATGTTTACGCATCCACCCACGACAAGTCGAAGAAGCACGGATAACAAGGCGAGCCAGCTTTTCATTGGTCTGCCCCCCTGTAACGGCAAGCAGGTCGCGCCAGTACTCCTCTTCGGGGTAGGCGTCTATCAATACATCCTGTGGCGCATCGTGCATACAGCGCAAATTACGCGTGTGCTGGGAATTGCCCCCACGCCATTCACGCGGCGCGGCCTCCAGGACGAGAACGCTGGCGCCTGCTTCGCGCGCGCACAAAGCGGCGCACAAGGCAGCGTTGCCGCCGCCGACTACAAGTACATCGAACATGGATCGATCCGTGTAAGGCTAGATATTGCCGGTACTGTAGTCGCGTTCCCCTTCGTCCGCTACGAGGGATACGGCCACAGGTCTTCACAAATAGTGAAGACCCTATAGATCTAAATTGTGAGCTCCGCGCCCGGCCAGTGGCCTTCAACAACGAGAGTGCGCATAACGTCGACAAGCACGACCCTTGCCGCTAAACCGGCGGGAGACAATTGGTCGTCGGAAAGGCTTGCCACGATATTGCGGCGCACCATCTTGTCGTGCCGCAATGGAATCCGCAGCAACTGTTTATCGTTTGCACGGACCACTGCCGCACCTGGCTGTATGGTGGCGGCCAGGCCCGCATGGACAACGTCCATCAACATGGATAAGCCGTCGACTTCGGCAACTACATTTGGCTCATGGCCATAATGGAAGAAAGCTGCGTCAACAATCGCCCGCAGGCCATGCGACCCGGTGGGCAGAACCAGCGGCAGGCTGACGATATCATTCAGTGACAATCCGCCGGTTGTCGGCAATGGATAACGATCCGGCTGCGCCACGACAAACAACTGTTCGGTCAGCATCGGCAACAAAGTCCAGCCCTGTTGGCTTCCAGCGTGAAACAGCACGGCAAGATCCAACTGGCGCCGGCCCAGCATTTGCGACAAATTACCCGACAGGCTCTCGACCAGGTGCAGACGTACGTCTGGATAACGGCGCTGCATAGCCTGCAACAATGGCACTCCCAATACGGAAGAAGTTGTGGGCGCCATGCCTATTGAGACATGCCCGGCAAGCCGCGCAGCCTTGGCGGCCTGCACGGCATTGGCCGCATGTCGCAGCACCAGCTCCGCCTCCTGGCACAAGGCCATCCCCGCAGCGGTGGGCACTACTCCGGTCGAGGTACGTTGCAAAAGACGCGTGCTGAGCTCACTTTCAAGCCGGCTGATCTGCTGGCTGAGTGCAGAGGTAACCACACCCAGGTCCTGGGCCGCACGGCCCATGCTGCCCAGCTCGACAACCCGGACAAAGTAACGCAACTGACGCAATTCCATGTACTACCTTAAACTAAATATCGCTTGAACCAATCCACGGTACGGAGCCAGGCAAGATCTGCGGCATCTTTGTCGTAACGCGGCG
>DATJCP010000525.1:0-9900 GCA_035514715.1 Candidimonas sp. | reverse complement strand
GGGACCGCTCGCACTTTCCCGCCTGATCATCGCAACGACGAGCCCGAAACGCCTGCCCTCCTCTCTATATAGACACCCCCTCTCTATATAGACACCCCCTCTCTATATAGACCACTCGCTCTATATAGTAGATAAGCGTCCTCTATATATAGAGACACCCTTCTATCTATAGTCACCTATCTATAGACAACCCTCTCTATATAGATAAGCCTTCTCTTTCTATACAGGCTGTCTCTTAGTTGGAAACGCCAGTCCGATAGCAAGAACCACCGCCCCAACACACCCCTCTATATATATAGAGAGGGGTCATAGAAGGCCCAAATGTAGAAACGTCTATCTATATAGTGATCAACATGGCAACCTCTACATATAGAGGGGAAGGGATCGGTACTCACTATATAAATAGAAAAACCCTATCTATATAGATAGTAGATAGCCTGCGGCCGAAACGAGCGACAGCCGCCTCGGCTCCACACCCCAAGGGTCATTCAGTCAACACTCGCTCTGCATCCGGCTTGCCGTGCATGCAGATCAGCGTTTGCTGTCCTATTGCAACCAATGTTCTTTGCTCGCCAACGAGGGCAAACACTTCTATCTGGCAAATAGTGAGAGTGCGCCCAGACCGGATCACTTTGCCAATAGCCTCCAGGCAGTCGCCTTGCGCCGGTGCTACCAGATTGATCTTGAATTCCACGGTAAGCACCGAGCTATCCAGCGGAAACAAGGTAAGACCGGCATAGCCTCCAGCGGTGTCTGCGATGGCGCTGGTGCCACCGGCATGAAAAAAACCATGCTGCTGTGTAAGTTCTGGCCGATATGGCATACGGATGTGTACCAAGCCAGGCGCCACATGGGTGATTGTTGCCCCCAGATGGTGCATCAACCCCTGCTTATCAAAGCTATCGCGTATTCGCTTTTTCATTGCAGCGGCCTCATGCGCTGTTATTGCATTGTGAACCATGTCTACTCCTCTTTTGTTATTGCAAGAGCGTAGCAGAAACTCCTCGGCGCCATCAGTCAACCGTTGATCAGGCCCTACAAATCACTAAAAAGAATATTGAAATCAAAAAACATTGTTTAAGGAAATGAAAATAGATTTGTAAACTCTGTTATTTCCATCTGCCGCCACTATTATCATGACGACCGCTACCTTGCCCGGCACCCTGCCCCGGCTAAGATTCAATCTCAAACCTTTGCTCATTGCGTCGCTGCTTATCCTGGCAGGCGCTTTTTACTTGACGCAAACCGTCAGCGCCAAACAAGGAGCGCTTTGGGTCGTGGGCGCCCTACTCGGGGTTACGCTTTACCATTCGTCTTTCGGCTTTACCCAAGCTTGGCGCGTATTCGTATCTGATCGCAGGGGGGCTGGTCTACGGGCGCAAATGTTCATGCTTGCCTTCGGTGTCGTGCTGTTTTTCCCTTTCCTCGCGCAGGGAACCCTGGCAGGCCAGGCAATCAACGGGTTTGTGTCTCCGCCAGGGGTCTCGGTCGTACTGGGTGCATTCATCTTTGGCATTGGCATGCAACTGGGCGGCGGATGCGCCTCCGGGACCCTTTTTGCTGTTGGCGGCGGCAGCACACGCATGCTGGTCACTTTATTCTTTTTTATTGTTGGTTCCATACTTGCGGCGCTGAATTTCTCCTGGTGGAGCACGCTGCCCGCCATGGCTCCGGTTTCACTCGTCAAAACCTGGGGCTTATGGCCGGCACTGCTAACCAATTTACTTGTATTCGCCCTAATCGCTGGCCTAACAGTAATTTTAGAAAAACGACGTCATGGCAAATTGATTTCCAATGCCACCGGGACTTCCCGCCCGGCCTCCTTGCTGCGCGGGCCATGGCCGCTGGTCTGGGGGGCTGTCGCTCTGGTTCTGCTTAACTTTGCAACACTAGCCCTTGCCGGCCGGCCATGGGGTATTACGTCCGCCTTCGCACTATGGGGTTCGAAAGGCTTATTGGCATTGGGCGCCGACCCTGCACAATGGGCGTTTTGGGCAAAGAACCCGGGCGCGCTTACCGCGCCAGTCAGCCACGACATTACTTCGGTAATGGATCTGGGATTGATGTTGGGCGCCTTGGCGGCAGCCGCTGTCGCCGGCAAGTTTTCCCCTGTATGGAAAATTCCCGCACGCTCTTTATTAGGCGCCATGGTCGGCGGCATTCTTCTGGGTTATGGCTCCAGATTAGCATTCGGCTGCAATATCGGCGCCTACTTCAGCGGCATCCTGTCGGGCAGTCTACATGCATGGCTATGGCTGCCTGCCGCCTTCGCGGGCAGCGCATTAGGCGTATACCTACGTCCATGGTTCGGCCTTCAGGTTGAAAAAACGACAGAAATGACGGCTTGCTGATGGCTGCAACTATCGATCCCAGCCACCACCTACGGCACGAATCAGGTTGACGGCGGCTTGCGCGCGTTCGCCGTCAAGTTGCACAGCCACGCGTTTTTGCTGAAGCACACCGCGATCGGCATCGATCACATCAAGATAGCTGACCGATCCTTCGCGGTACTGAGTATGGGACAGTTCTGCTGCCCGAGCCGCCGACTGCACTGCCTTACCCTGCACCTTGGTCTGAGTGCCCAGAATACGCAACGTGGATAAGTTATCTTCCACCTCTCTGAAGGCACTCAACACCGTCTGACGATAAATGGCGACATCCTCTTCATATTTGGCGCGAGCACGATCCAGTCCCGCTTGACGTTGGCCACCGTCGAAAATAGGCAGGGACAACATCGTCCCAACCAGAGGACCCAGCAAGAATGTGCGGCTGGACCACTGCAGCAAATCACCAAACTGGGATGACTCATACCCAAGAGCACCGGTTATCGTCAAGCGCGGGAAGAATGCCGCCTGGGCAGCGCCTATCCGGGCATTGGCTGCAGCCATGGCGCGTTCCGCCGCAGCAATATCCGGACGCCGCTCCAACAAAGACGACGGCAAGCCGGCGGGTATCCCGACAGCCATTTCTTGCAGAGGCCTTTGCACAACAGAAAAATCAGCAGGGGCCTTGCCCAGCAATATTGCCAAGGCATGCTCCGCAATCGCCCGCTGTCGCTCGACACCTAAAGACTCAGATTGCGCCGACGCCAGTTCAGACTTGGCGCGAGCGACATCCAACTCACTGATATCGCCTTCCGCGTAGCGCCGCTCAATCAATTTCAGGGTCTGGCCACGCAGACCGACAGTGCCACGATACAGTTCCTGCTCGGCATCGAGTCTGCGGATTAAAAAATAGGACTGGGCTACATCTGCCTGCAACGCCAATTGCACTGAACGTAACAAGGCTTCGCTTTGCTGGGTTTCGGCCGTGGCCGCATCGACGCTGGCAGCTACGCGGCCAAACAGATCGGCTTCGTACGACGCCCCAGCCTGCGCTCGCCATAAAGTCGAGGCTGAATTCGGCGCATCGTCAGACAGCCCTTGAGCAGCATTCGAAGCGCGCTGCCGAGTAGGGCCAAAACCGGCATCAACCTTAGGAAACAGTTCCGAGCGGGCGCCCTGTTGTAGAGCGCGAGCCTGCCCCACGCGAGCCGCCGCGGCTTTCAAGTCCTGATTAGCGGCCATGGCTTGTTCTTCCAGCTCATTCAAAGCAGTGTCATTGAATACTACCCACCACCGGCCCCGCTCAAGATCGTCCGACGGCTGCGCCGCCTTCCAGCGCTGCGCCTCCTGCGGCGACAACGACGCCTCTTTAAAAGCGGCAGGCGTATCGACCAAAGGGCGTTGATAATGCGGCCCGACCGAACATCCCGCCAGCACCAATAGCGCTACGCCCAATGTAAAAGTAAATCGTAATGACTTGATCATGACTCTATTCCGGTAACTCTTAATGTTCGGTGCTGGGCGCGAGCAGGGGAGCTTCATGCTTTGTGGCGGAGTGCAATGCACGGCCACCCAACGAGCGCAGCAGGACATAAAACACAGGCGTCAAGAACAGCCCGAACAAGGTCACACCCAGCATGCCAAAGAACACGGCGATACCCATGGCATGGCGCATTTCCGAACCTGCCCCGGTCGAGGTCAACAAAGGAACCACACCCATAATGAAAGCTATCGAAGTCATCAAGATGGGACGTAGCCGCAGCCGGCTTGCCTCTATCGCAGCCTTCAGGGGGGTAGCGCCTTGCAGCTCCAGCTCACGGGCAAACTCCACGATCAGGATCGCATTTTTACAAGCCAGCCCAACCAAAACCATCAAGCCGATCTGAGTAAAGATATTGTTGTCGCCGCCCGTCAGCCAGACCCCGGTCAGCGCGGCCAATATACTCATCGGGACGATCAGGATGACTGCCAACGGCAACACCAGGCTTTCGTACAAGGCCGCCAATACCAGGAACACCAGCAACACGCTTATCGGGAATATCCAAATGCCCGCATTGCCAGCCAGAATCTGCTGGTATGTCAGGTCGGTCCATTCGAATTTGACGCCACGCGGCAGCGTTTTGGCCGCAATACGTTCGGCAGCGGCCTGGGCCTGATCCGACGAGTATCCGGGTGCGGGTCCGCTATTGATATCGGCAGCGGCGTAGCCGTTATAACGAACGACCATTTCAGGGCCATAGGTAGGCGTTACGGTGACCAATGACGATAGCGGCACCATATCTCCCGAACTATTGCGGGTCTTTAATTTGAGGATGTCTTCCGGCCTCGACCGATAAGGCGCGTCCGCCTGCGCCCTAACCTGGTAGACGCGCCCAAAACGGTTGAAATCATTAACGTACAAAGATCCCAGATAGATTTGCATGGTGTCGAACACATCAGTCACCGGAACACCAAGTTGCTTGGCCTTGACACGATCCAGATCCACATCCAATTGCGGCACGTTGATCTGGTAGCTGGAAAAAGCCGGACCAAGTTCCGGGGTATTTCGTGCTTCGGCCAGAAAGGCCTGCGCCGCCGCATCCAGCTGCGTATAACCCAGGGCTGCACGATCTTCGATCTGCAACTTGAATCCCCCTACTGTTCCCAGCCCCATGACCGGAGGCGGCGGAAAAACTGCGATAAAGGAATCCTTAATGCCGGAAAACTGTTGATTCAGCGCATTAGCAATGGCATCGGCCGACAGCTCGGTTTCACCACGCTGATCGAACGGATCAAGCGTCACGAATACGATGCCGGCACTGGAGCTATTGGTAAAGCCATTAATGGACAAGCCCGGAAACGCAACAGCATTTGCCACCCCCGGTTGCTTCAGTGCGATATCAGTCATGCGCCGTATGACGCTTTCAGTGCGGTCCAAGGACGCGCCGCTGGGCAATTGGGCAAAACTGATCAAGTATTGTTTATCTTGCGCAGGCACGAAGCCACCGGGCACGATATACGAAATGCCTGCAGTCAGCGCCAACAAAACAAGATAAACCCCCATCGAGGATGCTTTACGCGAAATTACACTTTTGACGCCCTTGGCATAGAGGTCGGAGGAACGATTGAAGAATCGATTGAATCTGGCGAAAAAACCGCCTAACAACCGGTTCATGACACGAGTGAGCCAGTCGGGCTTTTCGGTATGTCCCTTGAGCAACAGCGCAGCCAATGCCGGCGAAAGCGTCAGGGAATTGAATGCCGATATCACGGTGGAAATCGCTATCGTCATGGCGAACTGCTTGAAGAACTGGCCGCTCAAGCCCGTCATGAAAGCCAGCGGCACGAACACTGCAACCAGTGTTAGCGCTATCGCGACAATGGGGCCGCTGACCTCCCGCATCGCACGATAAGTTGCGTCTCGCGGTGATAAACCGTCGGCAATGTTGCGCTCGACATTCTCCACGACAACGATGGCATCATCCACCACGATACCTATAGCCAGCACCAGGCCGAAAAGCGATAAGGCATTGATGGTGTACCCGAAGGCCAACATTAGCGCAAAGGTGCCCACAATCGATACCGGTACAGCCAGCAAAGGAATAATCGACGCCCGCCAGGTTTGCAGGAAAATAATGACCACCAGCACCACCAGCGCAATAGCTTCCAGCAAGGTCACGACAACGGCGTTGATGCTGGAACGCACGAATTGCGTAGGGTCATAGACGATGCGGCTTTCCACCGAGGCCGGGAAATCCGCCGACAGCTCTTTCATGACGGCGCGAACCTCATCCGACACGGCCAACGCATTCGCCCCCGGCGACTGCATAATCCCCAACGCGACGGCAGGTTTGTTATCCAGCAAAGATCGCAACCCGTACTCGGATGATGCAAGCTCTATTCGCGCCACATCCCCAAGCCGCGTCACGCCGCCATCCGCCGATGTTTTCAGCACGATATCGGCAAACTCCTCTTCGGTCTGTAACCTGCCTTGCGCATTGACGGACAATTGCAAAGGCACATCCGGCAAACTCGGCGACGCACCAATAACACCCGCGGCAACCTGCACGTTCTGTTCTCTGATTGCCGCAACCACATCTGTTGCCGCCAGGCCGCGCTGCGCTATCTTTTGTGGATTCAGCCACACACGCATGGAATAGTTACCTGCTCCCCAAAGCTGGACCTCTCCCACACCGGAAATACGAGCCAGCCTGTCCTTGACATTAAGCACGGCGTAATTGCGCAGATACGTCATGTCGTAACGATCATCGGGTGAAATCAAGTGCACCACCATGGTCAAGGTGGGCGAGCTTTTTACCGTTGTCACCCCCAACCTTTGCACTTCCTCGGGAAGCCGGGGCATAGCTTGGGCTACCCTATTCTGCACAAGCTGTTGTGCCTTGTCGGGATCCACCCCCAGCTTGAAGTTGACGGTAACGGTCAGGTTGCCATCGCTATTTGCCTGGGACTGCATGTACAACATATCTTCCACGCCGTTAATGGACTCCTCCAACGGCGCAGCAACGGTTTCCGCAATGACCTTCGGATTAGCGCCCGGGTATTGCGCGCGCACCACTACCGACGGCGGCACAACTTCGGGATACTCCGAAATAGGCAACTGGAATACCGCCAAGCCACCTGCCAACAGGACAAGAATCGACAGCACGCCAGCAAAAATTGGGCGGTCGATAAAAAATTTAGAAATATTCATGGAAATCCAAAGACGCTCTTAAGAGTTATCGGCAGAGCTGGAACCCTGCGCGGCGGCATCCGACGCTGCAAACTTGGCGGTTGCTCCCGCGGCAAGCGCTGGCTTGGGCGTTACAACATCCCCGGGCCGAATACGCTGCAGGCCATTGACGACAATGCGCTCCCCCGCTTTCAGGCCGGCCTGAATAACCCGGCCGCCTTTCTGGCTCGCGCCCAGTTTGACTTCTCTATAGGCGGTCTTATTATCAGCATCCACAACCACTACAAACCGTTTATTCTGATCAGTGCCAATCGCTTTCTCATCGACCAACACGGCATCATGCGGAGCACCGCCACCCAAACGAATGCGGGCATAGAGTCCAGGAACAAGATTACCGCGGGGGTTATCGAACACAGCGCGCACACGTATGGTCCCAGACGACGTATCCAACTGGTTATCCACTGAAGCCAGTTCTCCCGGACGCGGATAACCCTCTTCGTTCGCCAGCCCCAGGAATACTGGCGTACGGGCACTGCCCGGAGTGCTGGACGAGTTCACAAATTTCAGGAAACTTTGCTCGTCGACTTCAAATGAAGCATACATGCGCGATACCGAAACCAGCGAAGTCAAGGGTGTCGAATCCGCCCCCGCGGCAATCACATTGCCTGGCGTGACCTCCGCGCGCGATACCCGTCCGGCAATGGGAGCGACAATACGTGTGTGCTCAAGATCCAGACCAGCCGATACCAGTGTTGCCTTAGCCGCCTGCAAATCAGCAGCGGCACCGCGCGATGCATTGCGTTTTTCTTCATAGTCGCGTTTTGCAATAGCATTGCCAGCCAATAAACGCCCTGCCCGCGCCAGATCCGATGCCGTATAAGCGACACGCGCCTGGGCCGCGGCAACTAGCGCTTTGGCATGATCAAGTGCCGCCTGATAGGGACGCGGATCTATCGTAAACAGCACATCGCCCTTTTCAACCAGGCTGCCGTCTATAAAATGCACGGCGGTCAAGGTCCCAGAGACCAAGGAACGGATTTCAACCTGATCCACGGCCTCCAGGCGGCCTGAGTAATCATGCCAGTCTGTAATGGTTTGACTTGCCACAGTCGCAACATCAACGGCAACTGCCGGAGCAGGACTGGAAGCCACCGCATTCCGGGCAACGCCGGCATTAACACGAAGAACAGCAATGCCGCCGAACAAAATGGCGGCGGCAATTGCCGCCATGGCGTATCGATTGCGCAGTAAAAACATAATTGTTCCTCGGGGCGTGTGGTTGAACACAGCATATGAATTCTGGGAAAGAGCGAGTATTATTTACTTTTCATAAAAACAGATAAATATCAATTTTTCATCAACACTATTCGTCCTGAACAAACAATAAGAACTGAGCACGCTAGCCAAGGCCCGTGCGGGCATCAATAATTCCTTTTCCGGAGAACACCATGGATCGTTTTCAGGCTATGCAGGTATTTACACGGGTAGTCGATGCAAACAGCTTCACCCTGGCCGCCGATAGCCTGGGACTGCCTCGCGCTACAGTCACCACCACCATCCAGGGTCTGGAACGTTTACTTAAAGTGCGCTTGCTTAACCGCACGACTCGCCGTCTAAGCCTGACCCCTGATGGGGCGTCGTATTACGAACGCTGTATACGCATACTCGCCGACCTTGAAGATGCGGAAGCCTCGTTCCGCGATGTTGAGCGGGGCCCTCAAGGCCGCCTGCGCATTGACACGCCGCCCTCCATCGGACGCTTGATCCTGATTCCTGCTTTATGCGAATTTCATAGCCGATACCCTGACATAGAGCTGGCCATCGGCATGAGTGACCGGCTCGTCGACATGGTCCAGGAAGCCGTCGATTGCGCCATCCGGGTAGGCGAGCTGCAAGACTCAACCATGGTGGCAAAACGAATAGGCACTTTCGAAAGCATTACTTGCGCTGCGCCGGCATATCTAGAACAACATGGCGAACCGCGCACCATCGAACAACTTGAAAACCATCGCGCCGTCCATTATTTTTCTGGCCGCACAGGCCGCAACATTGACTGGAATTTCACGGTAAATGGCCAGCCCACCGCAGTAAGCATGAAAGGCAGCGTGTCCGTCAATGACGCCGAAGCGTATGTCACTTGCGGCATAAAAGGATTTGGCCTGATTCAACCAGCGCGCTACATGGTGGCGCCTTATCTGGAGTCGGGCGCGCTGCGTGAGATATTGTCCGACTGGACCCCTGCGCCCATGCCGATTTCCGTGGTGTATCAGCACAACCGGCATCTATCGCCGAAAGTCCGTGTATTTGTCGACTGGATAAGTGAACTATTCCAGTGCTGCTACTTGCTAGGCGCATGTAAGGGCAATATGGTCATCAATCCGGAATGCGTATTCGCAGGCCATAATAAGCCCCACACCATAAAACAGATCATGGAACAAAAAGCGGTGGAAGAAAGCGTTTTTTAACAAAGCACAATCAACACAAACCTGCACTTATCGTGTTCAATACGTCCCATGACTAGCCTAGCCAAAACCTCTGACTCCACGGATAACCTTGAGTCACCCTACGCCTGGACACGCCTAATCGTATCTCTGCTGCTTATGACCATAGGCGGGTCCGGCATGTATTCGGTTACCGTGGTGCTGCCGCAAATTCAGGCCGAGTTCGGCGTAAGCCGTTCAGACGCTTCGTTACCCTATACGCTGACAATGATAGGCTTCGGCCTGGGTGGCATCCTCATGGGTCGGCTTTCAGATCGATTCGGCGTAATGATGCCAATAATCATTGGCACGCTAGGAATAAGCAGCGGCTTTATCCTGGCTGGCTCGGCAGGTAGCCTATGGCAGTTCATTATTGTTCAGAGCCTGCTGGTTGGCTTACTGGGCACTGCCGCCTCTTTTGCGCCGC
>DATJCP010000524.1:0-5710 GCA_035514715.1 Candidimonas sp. | reverse complement strand
TCATCAAAGAGTTCTTTGATAGGCTTTTCGAAATCGAGAAACTGGCGGTTTTTATCCTGCGGGGGACTGAATAAATGAACATCACCCTTAACGGTAAAGCCCAGCAGCTTGAACAGGTCAATACTGTCTCCGACCTGATTGCGTTTCTAGGCTATCAAGGCAAGCGTATCGCCGTAGAAGCGAACGGCGACATCGTTCCCAAAAGCCAACATGGCACGACTGCCCTGGCCGATGGCGACCAGATCGAAATCGTGGTCGCGGTCGGCGGAGGCTGATTCCATAAACAATTGTTAACGGTTGCCTTTCCCCACGTCCCTGTGTTTATGGCCATAATGCGAATGCGGTCGCACTTCAGTAACCGCGTCATTCCCATCTGACCAGGAGACGAGAGTCATGAGCATTTTCAGTTTTATCAAAGACGTCGGCGAAAAGCTGTTCGGCGCCAGCGAAGCCAAGGCTGCCACAGCCGACGAGCTCAAGAAAGAACTCGACAAGCACAATCTGTCGGCCGATGGCTTGAACATTTCCGTTGAAAACGACAAGGTCACCGTATCCGGGCAAGCCAAGTCCACCGAAGAAGCCGAAAAAATCATTCTGGCGCTGGGCAACACAGTAGGCGTGGCTGCGGTGGAAAACCAGCTATCCGTCACCGTAGTCGCCCCCGAAGCCACGATGTATACCGTGGTGAAGGGCGACACCCTATGGAAAATTGCCGAAGTCAATTACGGCAAAGGCAAGGGCGCCAAGTACGAAATCATCTTCGAGGCGAACAAACCCATGCTGAACCATCCTGACAAGATCTATCCTGGTCAGGTATTGCGCATTCCCCCACTGGCATAAGCGCACAGCTCAGGATTAAGCGATTACGCGCCAACGGCGCGTAATCCACCAGCACCCGGTTTAGCGCAGACCGCCAAACCCGCCTTTGCCCAGGCCCTTCAGGCCGCCCATGGCGCGCATCATCTTCGCCATGCCGCCTTTCTTCATTTGCTTCATCATGCCCTGCATCTGGTCGTACTGCGCCAGCATGCGGTTGACTTCCTGCACAGGAACCCCTGCGCCCGCTGCAATACGGCGCTTGCGCGTTGCCTTCAGCAATTCAGGCTTGGCGCGTTCGGCAGGCGTCATGGAATTCAAGATGCCTTCGGTGCGACGCAACTGCTTTTCAGCCTGGCCGCCCTGCAACTGACCCGCCGCTTGGGCAAACTGCGCCGGCAGCTTTTCCAGCAGCGAACCCATGTCGCCCATTTTCTTGACCTGCTGCAACTGATCGCGAAAATCGTTGAGGTCGAAGCGATTGCCCGACTTGATCTTGGCCGCCAGCTTTTCAGCATCGGCAATATCAATATTCTTTTGCGCCTGCTCGACCAGCGATACGATATCGCCCATGCCCAGCACACGTTGCGCCATGCGCTCGGGGTGGAAAGGCTCAAGGCCGTCCAGCTTTTCGGACAAACCCACAAACTTCAGTGGCTTACCGGTAACGTGACGCACCGACAGCGCCGCGCCGCCGCGCGCATCGCCGTCCATCTTGGTTAGCACGACGCCCGTCAAAGGCAGCGCATCGGCAAACGCCCGCGCCACGTTGACCGCATCCTGCCCCTGCATGGCGTCCACCACGAATAGGGTTTCGATAGGCTTGAGGAAGTCATACAAGGCACGAATTTCGTGCATCATGGCTTCGTCTATGCCCAGACGGCCGGCAGTATCGACGATAAGCACATCGTATTGATGGCGCTTGGCGTGATCGAGTGCACCGCGTGCAATGTCTTCCGGCTTTTGGGAAATGTCGGACGGCAGAAAATCGACCTTGACCTGCTCTGCCACCGTCCTTAACTGCTCGATAGCCGCTGGACGATACACGTCGGCACTGACAACCAGCACTTTCTTCTTGCCGGTTTTCTTGCCGTTTTGTACGTGACCGCCCTCGCTTAGCCATTTGGCCAGCTTACCGGTGGTTGTCGTTTTACCTGCGCCCTGCAAACCCGCCATCAATATGACAGCAGGCGGCTGGGTAGCCAAAGAAAGTTCGCTGGCATCGGCGCCCAGGTCACCGCCCATCAAGGCCGTAAGTTCCTTGTGGACAATACCCACCAAGGCCTGGCCAGGATTTAAACTGCCGGCAACGTCTTGCCCCAGCGCACGTTCTTTGACGCGGGCGATAAAATCGCGCACCACGGGCAACGCCACGTCGGCTTCAAGCAAGGCCATGCGAACTTCACGCAGCATATCCTGCGTGTTAGCTTCGGTTAGGCGGGCTTGGCCGCGCATGGTTTTAACGACGCGGGAAAGACGCTGGGTGAGATTGTCGAGCATAACGATGGTTTCGCTTAAACTAGTTGAACTTACGGTATACGGACTAAAATGATCCGTTTAGGGCTTGCCCTGTACTGTTATAACCAGAACTCAAGGGACTATGTCAGCAGGCATTGTATTTCACTTGCTGGCCGCACTGGCATACGCTGTGCTGGCCATATCGCTTTGGCGACCGCTAACCAAAGGCGGGTCGCAGGTCGCAACGGGTAAAGTCCGCCGGGTTTGCCTGGCTAGCGCCATCGTACTGCATGGCATCGCGTTAAGCCTGACCATACTACCTGAACATAGCCTGCACCTAAGCTGGGTGCTGGCCCTGTCGGCCGCCATTTGGCTGGGCATGGTCATATTCTGGCTGGAAAACCTGGTCATGCGCCTTGACGGGCTGTTGCTTATTCTACTCCCCGCAGCCACCGTCGCCGCTTTCCTGGCCGCCATATTTCCACAAAGCCATATTGTGGCGCACGCCGATAACGACTGGCTGCGTGTACACCTGCTTATCGCCCTGACCGCCTACGGCCTGATCACCATCGCCGCCCTGCAGGCCATGCTCATGACGGCGCTTGACCGCCAGCTGCACCGACCTATCGAACAGGCCGCCAACCGCAACATTATCGGCCGAGCACTGGACACCATGCCGCCTTTGCTGCTGCAGGAAGGGCTACTGTTTCGCCTGATCGGAATAGGCTTCACGGTGCTGACGCTTACCGTCATTACCGGCGCCATCGTTTCCTTGCGCATCAGCAGCGAACTAGTGCCCATGGATCACAAAACCATCTTCACCCTGCTGTCCTGGTTCACCTTCGGCATCCTGCTGCTGGGGCGCTACATACGCGGCTGGCGCGGTCGGCTGGCCCTGCGCTGGACGCTGGTGGGCTTTGCCTTTTTGCTGCTGTCATATACTGGCAGCCGTTTTGTGCTCGACGTCATATTGCAACGAGGCTAATGTGGGAAAAGTATTATTTTGGATCGTAGCGATCATTGTCATCCTGATGGTCGTTCGTATCGTGGCCAGCCAGAAAGCCAAGGGCCGCGTCGGCGGCGGCCAACCCAAGCAGGCGAAAAAACGCGGCGCCCCGCCCATACAACACCCTGAATCCATGGTCAGGTGCGAACACTGCGGCATCCATATGCCCAGATCGGAAGCCGTGCTTAGCAACGGCCACATCTGGTGCAGCCAGGACCACGCCAAGCTCGGCGTGCGCCAGTAAGCATGCTGGCGCTAGATAGGCACGGCTGGCTGAAAGAACACCCCAGCGTCACCTGCGCGCCATCGCCCAACCACGACACACGCGCCGCACACGACGACGCCACCCTGCTGGTCATGCACAACATCAGCCTGCCGCCAGGTGTCTTCGGCGGCACGGAAGTGATCGACCTGTTCCTGAACAGACTGGACTACAACGCCCACCCCTGGCTGCCGCGACTGCGCGGCCTGAAAGTATCGGCCCACTTCTTTGTACGCCGCAACGGCAGCATAGTGCAGTTCGTATCCACGCAAAAACGCGCCTGGCATGCAGGCGTATCCACATTCGCAGGACGCGAACGGTGCAATGATTTTTCGATAGGGATAGAAATGGAAGGCACGGACACCGTGCCTTACACGTCAGAGCAATACCAGGCCCTGACGCAGCTAGTGCCCGCACTACGCGCACAGCACCCACTACAAGCCGTCAGAGGCCACGAGCACATTGCCCCTGGCCGCAAGACCGACCCCGGCCCCGCGTTCGACTGGGACCGTTTCCGGCGCGAGAACTGCTGGTCCCGGCGGCAGCTGCCGCCGGTATAAGGCGAAGCTTACTTAAGCTGCCGTATTCAACAACAAGCGGTTCATGCGCTTCACGAACGATGCTGGGTCAGCCAGATTACCGCCTTCAGCCAACATGGCCTGATCCAACAACAGCAAAGCCCATTCGCTGAAATCCGCCTCAGGCGCAGCCTGCATACGGCCAATCAACGCGTGTTCTGGATTGATTTCCAAAATCGGCTTGACGTCGGGAGCAGCCTGCCCTGCCGCTTGCAGCATACGCATCAGGTGCGGGCTGAGTTCGTTTTCATCAACCACCACGCATGCCGGCGAATCCACCAAACGACCGGTGACGCGCACTTCTTTTACCTTGTCGGTCAGGGCCGCATTCAGGCGCTCGACCAAAGGCTTGAAGGTTTCAGCGACTTCGGCCTGATGCTTCTTTTCTTCCTCGTCCGCCAACTGATCAAGATCCAGACCGCCCTTAGCGATAGATGTCAGTTGCTTGCCTTCGAATTCGCGCAGATACGACAGCATCCATTCGTCGACACGATCCGACAGCACCAGCACTTCCAGACCCTTCTTACGGAAGATTTCCAGGTGCGGGCTATTGCTGGCCGCTGCGTACGATTCGCCGCTGACGTAATAAATCTTGTCCTGGCCTTCTTTCATGCGCGAAACATAATCGGCAAACGACACTGTTTGCGCGGCGCTATCGCCATGCGTGGAAGCAAAGCGCAGCAACTTGGCAATACGTTCTTTATTCGCCGCGTCTTCGCCAGCGCCTTCTTTCAGCACCTGGCCAAACTGCGTCCAGAATTCCGCATATTCTTCGGCCTTGTTTTCAGCCAGATCTCCCAGCAGCGACAAAATGCGCTTGGCCGAACCTTCGCGAATCACCCGCACATCGCGGCTTTCTTGAAGGATTTCACGCGACACGTTCAAGGGCAAGTCTGCCGTATCGATCACACCGCGCACAAAGCGCAGGTAATTAGGCAGCAACTGTTCCGCATCGTCCATGATGAAGACGCGCTTCACATATAGCTTGACGCCACGACGCCCGTCGCGGTCCCACAGGTCCATAGGCGCATGCTTGGGGATATACAGCAGTTGGGTGTATTCGCTACGCCCTTCAACCCGGTTATGCGTCCATGCCAGCGGGTTGTCGTAATCGTGGGCAATGTGCTTGTAGAACTCTTGGTACTGCTCGTCGGTAATGTCGGACTTGGAGCGCGCCCACAAGGCACTGGCCTGGTTCACGGTTTCCCATTCGTTCTTCTTGACCTGCTCGGATTTTTCCGCGTCCCACTCTTCCTTCTGCATTTGAATCGGCAGGGAAATATGGTCGGAATAATGGCGCAGCACTTCGCGCAGCTTGTAGCCGTTCAGGAAAACGTCTTCATCATCGCGCAAATACAAGGTTACCGACGTACCGCGATCGGCCTTTTCGACAGGAGCAACCGAAAAATCGCCCTCGCCTTCCGATTCCCACATGACGGCTTCCGTTTCGGCCACGCCAGCGCGACGGCTTAACACCGACACTTTCTTGGCGACGATGAACGCGGAATAAAAACCCACGCCGAACTGACCGATAAGCTGGGCGTCTTTCTGATTGTCGCCAGTCAGCTTGGAGAAGAATTCTTTCGTACC
>DATJCP010000523.1:0-7992 GCA_035514715.1 Candidimonas sp. | reverse complement strand
CTTCGAATTAAAGCTTGTGGTCCATGGGGGTTTGCGTATCCTTGATCGTCTCGACCAATTACACTACGACATATTCTTTCACCGCCCAACGCTGCAAAAACGCGATTGGATCTTGCTGTTCTGGCGCGCACTGGGCTGACCCGCCCGCCCTGCGCAAGACCGGACCACCAGCAACGCCTAACACTAGCCCCGCCACGATTACGTATGAGCCCCGACGAATACTGCCAGAATAAAGCTGCCCAAAGCGGCTCCAGTTTTTATTACGCCTTCTTGTTTTTGCCGCCCGAACGGCGCAAAGCAATTACCGCCCTGTACGCTTTTTGCCGCGAAGTCGACGATGTCGTGGACGACAGCAATGAACCCTCGGTCGCGCGTATGAAGCTGGCCTGGTGGCGCACCCAAGTCGAAAAGTTATTTGAAGGCCACACGGAACACCCCGTCATGCAGGCGCTGGCGCCGCATGTCCAGGCCTACGACCTGAATGCGGCGCGCCTGCTGGCGATTGTCGAAGGCATGGAAATGGACCTGGACCAGACCCGCTACCTGGATTGGCCCGGCCTGCGCAAGTACTGCTGGCACGCCGCCGGCGTGGTGGGCGAACTCTCCGCCAGCATTTTTGGCTACACCCAACCACAAACCTTGGTCTATGCCGAAAAATTGGGCCTGGCCTTCCAGTTGACCAACATCATCCGGGACGTCGGCGACGATGCCAGACGCGGCCGCATTTACTTGCCTGTCGACGATATGCAGAAGTTCAACGTCAAGGCCTCGGAAATCATTGACCGCCAGCATTCCGACCGTTTTGTGGAATTGATGCGTTTTCAAACCGAAAGAGCCAAGCAATGTTATCGGGAAGCCATGCAAGCCCTGCCTGAAGTCGATCGCCGCGCCCAACGGCCCGGCCTGATGATGGCGGCGATTTACTACGCCCTACTGGACGAAATCGAGCGCGATAACTGGCAAGTGCTGGATCAACGCATCTCATTGACGCCAATACGAAAATTCTGGCTGGCCTGGAAAATATGGGTCGGCGGCGGACGCGGCCTGGTCAAGCGCCTGAGCAAATGAATATTGCCGTCATAGGCGGCGGCTGGGCAGGCCTGAGTGCAGCGGTCCGCCTGCGGCAACACGGTGCTTCCGTTACCGTTTTCGAGGCCGCCCGCACACTGGGTGGACGAGCGCGGCGTGTACAGTCGCCCTCTCTTAATACCTCCATCGACAACGGCCAGCATATTTTGCTGGGAGCCTACACAGAAACACAGGCTCTGATGCAAGAGCTTGGTCTTGACTCAAACGCCTTGTTGTATCGGGAGCCGCTTGCAGTAGAAGCGGCCGACGGCAGCTTTGCCCTGCGCACCGCGCGCCTGCCCGCCCCCTTGCACCTGCTGGGCGCTATCATCGGCACACGCGGGCTGAATGTGGCAGAGCGTTGGCGTTTGATTACCCTGATCCAGGGCCTGAAGCGTCGAAACTGGCGCACACAGCCAGAGCAGACAGTGGCCCAATGGCTGGAACATGGCCGGCAATCCGCACATGCAATAAGCCTGTTCTGGCAGCCTCTGTGCCTGGCCGCACTCAACACCCCAATACATCAAGCCTGCGCGCAACTGTTTGCTCGGGTATTGCAAGACAGCCTGGGCGGCCCTAAAACCGCTTGCGACGTACTGATACCCCGCGTCGATTTATCGCAACTATGGCCAGAACATGTTGAAGCTTATGCACCGTCCGATACGCCTGGCTCACTTAGCCTGCGTTGCGGGCATGCGGTAAGGCAACTTACAGGTGGACGGTCGCAGGTAGAACTGGATAGCGTGGCCTACGACGCCGTTGTGGTGGCAGGCAATGCCCCTGCGGCGTATCGATTACTTCAGCAACTAAGCCCAACGGAATCTGGCGCACGCTACCTGGCAATGCTGAGCGCATTTGAATACATCCCTATCGCTACGCTGACGTTGCAGTTGGAGTCGGCCTGGAAGCTGCCGCAGCCAATGTTGTTGCTAAAGGAAGACCCTGCTCGTTTATGGTTCGGCCAATGGCTATTTGATCGCAGCGCGTTCATGCGGGGTGAAACCCCGTCTGATACAGGCGGGAATACTGGCGGTTTGCTTAATATCGTAATCAGCGATGCGCGCACCTTGATGTCGCATCCGCAGCCGGAGGCGATTGCTGCGGTGATCGCACAAGTACAGGAGCAAGGCCGCCGGTTTGGAACTATGCCCCGAGTCGTTGGGCATGAAATGATTATCGAAAAACGGGCTACGTTTGCGGCAGTGCCGGGTTTGATGCGGCCTTCGAACCGAACTCCCTGGCCGCGTGTATGGGTGGCAGGAGACTGGACGGATACGGATTATCCGGCGGTACTGGAAGGTGCGGTACGCAGTGGGCGGGATGCAGCCAAGGATGTTCTTCTTTTACTTGGCTGAATTGTTAGCGTATTCGCATGCCTGATGTGTCTTTCATGCGCGTATGCGTATATATCTCTATACGTGTGCAGGATAATTCTTAGGACGAGGCGTAGTGGGCTGACCTAAGAGCAACAGAATGAAAAAACAAGAAAACCACACGGCCTACCGCAAAACCTGCACCGTAGCCAACCCCAGAGCAGTCAACGCCAAACTACCCAGCAAACTGACAGCAGCATAAGCCAAAGCCTGCAGATAAGCCCCGCGTTCCAGCAACCCCACCGTCTCGCCAGAAAACGTAGAAAACGTAGTCAAGCCGCCCAAAAAGCCGGTAATCAACATTAACTTGATCCAGCTTGGCGCATCGGGATATAAGCCTAGCCCACCCAAAAGCAAGCCAACCAAATACCCACCGCTTAAATTCGCCGCCAACGTTCCCCAAGGCATAAGCACATGCGGATGATTCAACCATAACCCCAACAGCCAGCGGCATATCGCGCCGGCTGCGGCGCCGACTCCGATAGAAAAGAAATGGCTAAATGTCAGCATGAGTATTAACGCTTTTCTTCTTTGAAATTCCAAAATTCAACAATGCCGAGCTTTCTTTTAAGGCAGCGGCAATATCATCAAGCAACTCGGACAATACCGGATCACCGCTGGTTGCCGCCATAATGCGTAGCTGCTCAGCCGAATGCTCGGTTCTGCCAACACACTTTGCCAGCAAACCCAACGCGGCAGCCACCTTGGCTTTCACTTCTGAATCAATGTTCGGGGACCGTGCCAACTCGTGCAGATCCACAATACCATAGCCCAGGTTAAGCATCGCCATCATGCCGACAGGCAAAGGCTCATGCAATTCACGCGAGCGCTCGAGATGAAGATTAAGGCGCAGAATCTGCCGTGCAGCCTGAGCGCGCCAATCTTTTCCTGAAGAAGAAGGCGGCCGCAGCACCAGCCGCTGCACGTCGCGACGCACAGCATCGGCCGTCTTAAGCGCTTGCCGCTCAGGCAGGCGGGGCATAAGGATGAAACTGCCGGCAACCACCACAGCCGCGCCAATCAACGCCATGGCACCACCCCATATATCGGCGGAATCAGTAACGGCTGGCAGCACTGCCTGGCTTGCCAGAAGAAAAGACATATTGGCGTCCAGCGCCGGCATCGCCGTGCGGCGGCTGCAACGTGCGAAACTACCGATAAGCAGGAAAGGGGCTATGGACAGCACAAGCTCAGGCGTTGTGTCGATGTAGGGCTGTACCCAGAACCGATACAACGTAGCGACAACAGATCCGACGATAATGCCTTTTAACAGCGATGGCGCAACGTTCTGCGGTGTGGGCATGGTGCCCAGCACCAACGAAAAAATACAGACGCCCATTACAGCCAATTCGGCGGCATGCCACCCGCTCCACAAGCCGATTGCCGAAGCCCCGAAACATGCCAGACTCGAAGCAAGTGCCGTATTCAATGCCAACGACCATTCCCGGTACGGCGCTAGAGCCATTCCGCCGGAGCTGACCGGCCTATCCTCTTGAACGCCAGAGGAACGAAGCACTTCGGCCGCCTCCAACAACTGATTGACGGCGCGTGCAAGACGATTATATGTATTGTTGCCTGTGTCCACCGGCAATATCAGTTGCGCAACGTTCGACCCATCCGTCGAGGCCAAGCGCAAATATCGAGCGATCTCGTCCAGGCGGCTGATCAGATCAATACCGATGGCGCCCTGTTCTTGCAGCCGGGTACGCATAGCAAGCCCCGCAGCCAAAACCGATAGCGCTGCAACCACCAAGGCATCAACATGTTGCAAACGCCTGTAACCTTCAAGCGATCCCGCGCTGACCATGCGTGCACTATCTTCAGCCTTGCTAAGCTCACGCACTATCCGCCGCTCCATCGCATCGTCCGGCTCGTTGATGCCATCGGCCAGCAATCGTGCTACGTAAGCGATGGCATCCCCGGAAAGCGTACGAACACGCTCATACAGAGCGCGACGCGGCGACGCCGGAGTAAACACGCCAGTCACCAGTGTTACCACCACTACGCCGATTACGGTGCAAACGACTCGCGCAATCGCAACCTCTTGGGCATCATGGATCATCCAGACAGACGGCAAAACCACGATGACTGCCGTCATGCCCGACATCATGACACCGTAAGCCAGCACACCGCGTATGACATGCGTCAGGCCAGCCGTGATGCCTATCCATACCGCCAACAAGGCAAGACAAACGTACGGGTCCACGGCAAGATGCATCAGGCCAAAACCTACCGCGGCTCCGGCCAATGTGCCCAACAGGCGAAAAAAACCTCGCTCAAGCAACAGGCCGCGCTGGGACTGCGCCACTACCCAGACGGGCATGGCTGCCCAGTAAGCATTCTGCACATGCAACACAGACGCTATCGCGAATGCCAGCCACGCGGCAAGCGCAAGCTGCAATGCCAACGCGACACCGGCCCGATCCAGTCCCAGGTAGCCACCAATGCGGGAAATCATGATGGCTCCTGTCGTGTCCGCTCTATCGTGGCGCGTGCTGAACCATATAATCACGCACCAGGCCAGCGTCACAGTCCATCACCTGAACACGCTGCGGCAGATTCGCCAATTCGCGCAAATGCTCGGGCACCGGCGCTGGCTTGCCTATGGCTTCTTGTATGGTCTCGCCAAACTTGGCTGGCAATGCAGTTTCCAGCACCAACATGGGAATGCCTTCTTCGACATAAGCTGCTGCAACCTTGACGCCATCGGCAGTATGCGGATCGATTAAGACACCAGTACCGTCATAAACCGACTTGATGGTAGCCAGCCTGTCCTGATGGCTGCTCACGCCCGAGACGAAACCATAGCGCGACTCGAACAGGGGCAACAGGTGGCTTAAATCGAACTCGCCCTTCTGCTCTAGCTGCTGCCAGCACTCGCGTACCTGTGCGGGATCCTGGTCGAGCAGATCGAACACAAAGCGCTCGAAGTTTGACGCACGCGAAATATCCATGGATGGGCTGGACGTTGCATGGGTCTGCGCCGCCGAACGGGGCCGGTATATGCCGGTGCGGAAGAACTCTTCGAGCACATTATTTTCGTTCGTGGCCAAAACCAGGCGGCGAACAGGTAGCCCCATTTGACGTGCAATATGCCCGGCGAGGATATTGCCAAAATTTCCCGACGGAACGGTAAACGACACCTGTTGGCCAGGCGCCGAGGTAGCGCGCAACCAGCCCCAGAAGTAGTACACGACCTGAGCGGCGATTCGAGCCCAGTTAATGGAATTGACCGCGCCCAAGTGGTAGGTTGACTTGAATTCAAGGTCGCCTGCCAGCTTCTTGACGATATCCTGGCATTCGTCGAACACGCCTTTGAGCGCAATATTATGAATATTGGCGTCTGGTAGCGAATACATTTGCGCCCGCTGGAATTCGCTCATGCGGCCATGAGGCGAGAGCATGAAGACCGAAACTCCGCGCTTGCCGCGCAGTGCATATTCCGCTGCCGACCCGGTATCGCCCGAGGTCGCACCAAGAATATTCAACGTGGCCTGACGCTTTTCTAAGACATACTCAAAGACTTGGCCCAGGAACTGCATGGCCATATCCTTGAACGCCAAAGTAGGCCCTTCCGACAAGCCCAGCAGGCTTACGCCTTTGCTCAAGGGCTTGAGCGGCACCATTTGCTCGCCGGGGAAGACGTCGGCGTTATAGGCTGCATGCGTCAGCTTAGCCAAATCCGCCTTGGGAATATCGTCGATGAACAGGCTTAATATTTCCGTGGCCAGATCGGCATAGCTCAGGCTGCGCCAGGATTCAAGCGTGGCCGCGCTGATTGTAGGCAGGCTTTCAGGCAACGCCAAGCCACCATCGGGCGCCAGGCCTTCCAACAAGATGTCTGAAAAGGCTAAGGGCGCCATGGCGCCACGGGTCGAGCGATATTTCATACCAGGCTCTCCACGCGCAAGCGCGTTACGTTGGAACGTACGAACGGCAGCTTCTGGATGCGCTCCATGGCCGTGTTCACGTCGCCTTCACGAGCGGCATGCGACAAGAAAATAATGTCGGCCTCGGATGTGCCATGCGGCTCCTGGAACATGGAACCAATGGAAATACCCGCTTCGGAAAGGATACGAGCAAGATCGGCGAGCACGCCTGGGCGATCTTCCACCCGCAAGCGCAGGTAGTACGACGACTGAACTTCGGCAATCGGCAAAATGGGAATGTCTTCCATGGCATCAGGCTGGAACGCCAGATGCGGCACCCGATGCTCTGGATCGGCAGCCTGCAAGCGGGTTACATCGACCAGATCCGCCACTACGGACGAAGCGGTGGGTAGTTCGCCGGCGCCTTGACCGTAATACAGCGTAGCGCCAACCATGTCGCCCTGCACCAGCACCGCATTCATGGCGCCCTCGACATTGGCCAGCAGGCATTCAGTCGGTACCAGCGTAGGATGCACGCGCAATTCAATGCCATCGTCGCGCCGGCGGGTAATACCCAGCAGCTTGATGCGATAGCCCAGGCGTTCTGCATGGGCGATATCTTCTTGCGCCAGCGACGAAATGCCTTCGATATGCGCTTTATCGAACTGCACAGGAATACCGAAAGCCAAGGAGGCAAGCAAAGTCAGCTTATGCGCGGCATCGACGCCTTCTATGTCGAAAGTGGGATCTGCCTCGGCATAGCCCAGTTGCTGCGCCTCGGCTAGCACTTCGTTGAACGGCAAGCCGCGCGAGCGCATTTCCGACAGAATGAAGTTGGTCGTGCCGTTGATAATGCCTGCCAGCCACTGGATGCGGTTGGCGGTCAGGCCTTCGCGTATGGCCTTGATGATGGGTATGCCGCCGGCGACAGCCGCTTCGAAAGCCACCATCACGCCCTTGGCATGGGCGGCAGCAAAGATTTCATTGCCATGCTTGGCCAACAACGCCTTGTTGGCGGTGACCACATGCTTGCCCTGGCTGATGGCTTCCATGATCAAGTCATACGCCAGGGTATCGCCGCCTATCAATTCGACAACGATGTCGATATCGGGGTGGCGCACGACTTCCATGCCGTCTTGCGTGATCAATACCTGATCACCGACCAGGCGTCTGGCTTTGTCCATATCGCGTACAGCCACCGCGGCGACTTCGATACGCCTGCCGGCACGGCGAGCGATTTCCTCACCGTTGCGCGTCAACACCTTCCAGGTGCCGCCACCGACCACACCCAAACCTAATAAACCAACTTTGATAGGACTCATTACTTACCCAACCCGTCCTTGCGGAACATTTCTTTAATGCCGCGCACCGCTTGACGGGTGCGTTGCTCGTTTTCAATCAGGGCGAAACGCACATAGTCGTCGCCGTATTCGCCAAACCCCACGCCGGGCGACACCGCCACCTTGGCATCAGCCAGCAACCGCTTGGAAAATTCAAGCGAACCAAGCTTTTGGTAGAACTCGGGGATTTTGGCCCAGATGTACATGGAAGCCTTGGGAATGTCGACCATCCAGCCGGCTTCGTGCAGGCCTTTGACCAGCACATCGCGGCGGTTGCGGTACTGTTCGACCACCTCGGACACGCCGTCCTGCGGACCTTCAAGAGCGGCTATCGCAGCCACC
>DATJCP010000522.1:0-3237 GCA_035514715.1 Candidimonas sp. | reverse complement strand
ATACCCGATGATTATCAGGATTGCGTCCGGCATCTGGATTGCTTTGGCAAGCTGGCCGGACACGACGTCACTGTTTTCAATGATAGCGTTACCGACATCAATGAGCTGGCGGCGCGTTTCGCCGGTGCGCAGGCGCTGGTGTTGATTCGCGAACGCACACGCATTACTGCCGAGCTGCTGGATAAACTGCCTGATCTACGTATCATCAGCCAGACGGCCAAGGTATCGGGTCATATCGATTTGGCGGCATGTGCTGCACGCGGTATTGCTGTGGCGGAAGGTTTCGGTGGCCCTGTTCCCACAGCCGAGCTTGCCTGGGCTTTGATCATGGCCAGTCGGCGGCATGTGGTTCCCGAGGCCAACCGCCTGAATGGCGGGCAGTGGCAAGGGTATCTGGGCCAGCAACTGCATGGCCAGACGCTGGGCGTATGGAGCTATGGGCGTATCGGTAAGCTGGTTGCCGGCTATGGCAGGGCATTCGGCATGAAGGTATGGGTTTGGGGCCGCAGCGAATCCATCGCCAGGGCGCAGGCCGATGGATTTGACGTCGCGCCATCACGCGAGCGGTTTTTTGCCGATAGCGATATCGTCACCATCCATTTGCGGCTGAATGCCGATACGGCAGGCCTTGTCAAAGAGACTGATTTGGCGCTTATGAAAAATACGGCCTTGTTTGTCAATACCAGCCGTGCCGAGCTTATCGCTCCCGGGGCGCTGGTCAATGCGTTGGATGCGGGCCGTCCCGGCTTCGCCGCGATCGATGTGTATGAACAAGAACCGGTGCTCGGCGCCAGGCATCCCTTGCTGAATCGGGTTAATGTGCTGTGTACGCCGCATATAGGCTATGTTGAGCGCGGCAATTACGAGCTTTATCTTGGCACCGCTTTTGATAACGTGTTGGCATTTGATGCCGGACGCCCCATGAATCTGGTTAATTCCTAAGTGTTTTTACGTTGATTTCTATGTTTGTTTGGCAGGAAGCGAATAATGTCGCAGCTTAATTCCAGTTCGGATCTGGCTGCGGGCGCCGCCTCAGCAACTGCGCGCGCACCCCTTGCGTACGGCGCTACCCGGCCTATAGCAGGCATTGCCTTGCTGGTGATGTCGACATGGGCCCTCTCTACGCTGGATGCCAGCGGTAAGTGGGTGATGGGCGCGGGTGTTTCCTTGCTGATGCTGTGTTGGGTGCGCTATGTTGTCCATTTGCTGCTGGTCTTGGGCTTGGTGCTGCCCACGCGCGGGGTGAAAGTGCTGCGCAGCGTGCGTCCGGGGGCGCAGCTATTGCGCGGTTCGGTCATGCTGCTGGCGACATTGTCTTTCTTCACTACGTTGCACTACCTGCCTCAGGCCGAGGCAACCGCCATCAACTTTCTGGCGCCTTTGATCATATTGTCGCTGGCTCCCTGGTTGTTGAAAGAGCCTGCGCGTATTTCGCGCTGGATAGCCGGAGGTGTCGGTTTCTTGGGTGTGCTGATCATCATCAGGCCCGATGGCGGGCTGGATCCCGTGGGAACGATGTTTGGGCTGATTACGGCTTTTCTGTTTGCCGGGCAGTTCATCGCCACGCGGCGCGTGGCGGTCGATGATCCGTTTACAACACTGATCTGGAGCGGCGCGGTGGGCAGCCTTTGCCTGACCCTGGCGTTGCCATTCGTCTTGCCGGCGGCGCTGCCGTTTCTTTCAGAGCTTGGCCCATTGCATTGGGCAGTGCTGATTTCGACGGGTTTCTGGGGGGCGGCGGGGCATTTGCTGCAAATTCAGGCTTACCGAAACGCACCGGCATCGATGCTGGCGCCTTTTATTTATCTGCAAATCATCAGCGCCGCTACGTTGGGGTGGCTGGTCTGGGGGCAATTTCCCGACGCTTTGACTTGGGTGGGTATCGCTATTATTTGCGGCAGCGGGATAGTGTTGGGCGCATGGGAATGGCGTGATCGCAAGCGCCGATAGCGCCGGCTGCCGTGTGCCGTAAAAATATGTCTAATGTCGTTGGCGCTCCGTTAACTTTATAATCGCCGCATGACGAAAAAAATCCTCATTGTTCGTACGTCTTCGTTGGGCGACCTGGTGCACATGCTGCCGGCTATATCCGATATAGCCAGGCACGTGGAAGATGCGCAAATCGATTGGATAGTCGAAGAAAGTTTTGCCGAGATTCCCACGTGGCATCCAGCGGTCCACGAGGTGATACCTGTTGCGCATAGACGTTGGCGCAAGCACTGGTGGGCCGTCGAGACCCGCAATGCGCGGCTTGCGTTGAAAAAAAACCTTGATGCCCGCCGCTACGATATCGTGCTCGATATGCAGGCCTTGATGAAGTCGGTCTGGCTAGTCAGGCAAACCCATGGGGTGCGCCACGGCCTGGACCGCAAATCGGCGCGCGAACCATTGGCTTCGTTTTTCTACGATGTAAAGCATACCGTCAACTTCTGGCAGCCGGCGGTTACGCGTCAGCGTGAACTGGCCGCGGCTGCTTTCAATTATGTTTACGACGGCGAACCGGATTTCGGCCTGGGAAGTATTACCGAGGGCGTAGAGGTGCAGCCCTACGCTGTCATCATGCCGTCGGCCAGCCGCGACGATAAACTGTGGCCGGCCGCCGATTGGCAAAAGGTGTTTGGTCGCCTGCATGAGCATGGCCTGGCTTTGAAGCTATTATCGGGCAGTCCCTCTGAAACCGAAAGGGCGGCTCAGCTTGTTGCTGGCAACTCCCGGGCCGAAGTGTTGCCGCGCATGGGCTTGACCGAGGTGGCCAAGGTTCTGGCCGGCGCGCGTATCATGGTGGGGCTCGATAGTGGTCTGACCCATTTGTCGGCGGGCCTGGGCAGGCCCACCATAGGCATTTACAAGGCGTCTACGCCGGTGCGCACACCGCTGGAAGGGCCGGCCTATACAGCTAGCCTGGGAGAGCGAGGCAATGCGCCTTCGGCCGAAACGGTATTAAGCGCGGTCGAGCAGGCGCTTGCCTTCGACGAATCAGCCCATGCGGACTTCCCCGGGAACGATGTTTCCGCATAGCTGTACCCCTCTTTTTGACCGAATGGCTCCCAACGGCGAGTTCGGCTAGACTTTTACTATCGGTAGTTCGTGTTACCGCTATTGGCATATTTCTTTGAATCGTTTCTTTTACACCGCAGTTGTTAGGCTATTGTCTCCGGCCCTGTTGGGCTGGATGGCTATGCGTGCGCGCCGTGCCGGCGGCGATTGGGGGGTATGCTCGGGGGAACGGTTCGGTCG
>DATJCP010000521.1:0-2747 GCA_035514715.1 Candidimonas sp. | reverse complement strand
CCTCGGCTCAATTGGCCGGCATGGACGTCGTTGTTGTCGCTTCCGATGAAAACGGCAACGTCGACGTGGCCGACCTGAAAGCCAAGATAGCGCAGGTAGGCGACCGCTTGGCCGCCCTGATGATCACCTACCCGTCCACGCACGGCGTGTTCGAGGTGGCCGTCACTGAAATTTGCGGGTTAGTGCACGATGCCGGCGGCCAGGTGTACCTGGATGGCGCCAACATGAATGCCATGGTTGGGCTGGCGCAGCCGGGTAAGTTCGGTTCCGACGTATCCCATCTTAACCTGCACAAGACTTTCTGCATTCCGCATGGCGGCGGCGGCCCGGGCGTAGGCCCTGTGGCTGTGCGGTCCCACCTGACGCCTTACTTGCCTGGTGTTTTGAAAGAATCGGGCGAACTTCCAGAAGGTACGCCGGTAGGCCCGGTGTCGGCGGCTCCGTTCGGTTCGGCCAGCATCCTGCCTATTCCGTACTTGTACATTACGCTGATGGGCGCGGAAGGTTTGCTGGCGGCAACTGAAGTCGCCATCCTGAATGCCAACTATATTGCTGCCCGTTTGCAAGCGCATTACCCCATTCTGTATGCGGGGCACAATGGCCGTGTGGCGCACGAGTGCATTCTGGATATTCGTCCTATCAAGGATGCCTGCGGGATTTCGGCTGAAGATATCGCCAAGCGCCTGGTCGATTATGGTTTCCATGCGCCGACCATGAGCTTCCCTGTCGCGGGAACCTTGATGGTAGAGCCTACTGAATCCGAAGGCCTGGCTGAACTCGATCGTTTTATCGACGCGATGATTGCCATTCGTGCCGAAATTGCCGCCATCGAAAGCGGTGCCAAAGACGCGCAGGACAATGTGCTGAAGAATGCGCCGCACACGGCTCAGATGCTGCTTGTTACTGAGTGGCATCACGATTACACGCGCGAAGAAGCGTCGTACCCAGTTGCCAGCCTGCGCGATAACAAGTACTGGCCGCCGGTTGCACGCGTAGATAATGCCTACGGTGACCGCAATCTGGTATGTTCGTGCCCTCCGATGGAAGATTACATCGATGGTGACGATGTGCCTGCGGAGTCGTCGGCAGCGTAACTTCGGTACAGTAGACAGTGAAGCGCCCGCGTTTTTCGCGGGCGCTTTTTTTTGCGCCAATACAGAGCGTCACAGGTTTACCAGTACGGTTGGCTGATTTGGAAAAACTGCATATTGCTGAACAACAATGTGCCCGTTAGTATTCGCGAACTACCGTGCTGTGCCGTTGGGCAACGGTTTGGCAGGTACAGATAGATCAAAATCAAAATTATTAGAACCATCTGGAGACAACGCTCATGAATAGACGCGACATACTGAAGGTCGGGGCAGCCGCCGCTCTGGCATCACCGTTCTCATTGAAATCTGCTTTTGCCGCGGAGTCCGGGCCTGTGATGTTTGGGGCGCCAAATCCGATGTCAGGGCCTTTTGCAGCCAATGGCAAGTTTGCCGCCATGGGTACCGAGCTGATTCTGTCGCAAACCAAAACAGTGTTGGGCCGGTCCTTGGGGCATAAGGTGCTGGATACTCAAGGCAAGCCCGCCATTGCAATACGGCAGGTCCAGGATGCCTTTGAGCAAGACAAGGCTCATTTCTTTGCCGGGGGTATTTTGTCGTCGGAAGCGCTGGCGATGGGCAAGACGCTGGACAAGTTGGGCGGTATTTTTGTCACGACTGCAGGGGCTGATGAAATTACCGGCACCGACTGCAATCGTGCCACATTCCGTTGGTCGGTTCCGACTTATGGTGCCATTCGTGAAACAGTAGGGCCGTTGATCAAACTGCATCCAAAGGCAAAGCGCTGGTATACGATTACGCCGCAGTATGTCTTCGGAGAGGGCCTATTGAGCCACACCAAGAACATACTGAAGGAAAATGGTCTCGAACACGTCGGGAATAGCTACCACTCGTTGGATGAGCGTGAATTCAGTGGCTATCTGACCAACGCCATGGCCGCCAAGCCTGACGTTCTGGTACTGCTGAATTTCGGCTCGCAAAGCTCGGAAACACTACGCCAAGCCGTCAGCTTCGGTATGAAAACAAACACCATCATCCTGATGGCATGGGCGTCAGGCCTCGAACAGTTCGACTCTTTGGGGGCGGACTTATGCGAGGACGTTTACTTTGGCGTCCAGTATTGGCACACGGTTGATGCGCCCATGAACAAGGCGCTGGTCGAGCAGTGTCGCGCCAAGTTCAATATGGCTCCCAACTACAGTCTGGCCGGGGCATACATCTGCACCAAGCTGATGCTGGATGGTATCGCGAAGGCAAACTCAACGGACACCGCCAAGGTCATCGCGGCAATGGAAGGTGCCCAATACGACGGGTTAACCGGCAAGGAAGAAATCCGCAAAGAAGATCATCAGGTACTAAAGAACTACTACCTGTTGAAAGGCAAAGCCAAAGCGAAAATGGGCAATAAGGAAGATTATTGCGATATCGTTCACGGAGGCCGTTCGTTCTTGTCGCCGGCTGATGCGGGTTGCAAGATGCCTGCTGCCTGATCCTGAGGCGCACAGGGCGGCGGCAACATGCTCTGCCGCCCTAGGGTTTCTTCTTTCAAGTACCTCGGTTCCAGGCCTTTCTCGCGGGGGGGCTCGGCGTCGATCCGGTCTAGGGTGCCTATCAGCATGAATTTATATGTATTGCAGGTCATAAACGGCATTGGCATAGGAATGATTTATTTCCTGCTGGCTGTTGGATTGTCCATCG
>DATJCP010000520.1:0-2006 GCA_035514715.1 Candidimonas sp. | reverse complement strand
AGACGTATATCGGGGTTTCGGCGCGGGTTATTGTGCAGGCCTCGGGGTTGGTGGAGCGCACGCTTACCGGCAAGGCGCGCCGGGTTATCGATAAGCGGCCTAAGTAGGCGGTTTTCGTTTTTGCCCTGGGGGCGCCAAGCTACCCAGGGTAGCCAGTGAAAGTGGATCTACCAGCAGAAACTCCGTTTTTTGGCGGCGCCGCTAATTCTTCTTTGGAACGGTGCAGACAGCAGCGTGTAATATTGTTGCTCAATGCAATATAAAACCGAGCAAAGTGGAAAAGCAAATAATGATCAGGCATGCTGAACATACTGATGCAGCGATGCGTCATGGCGAATATAAAATCCCGGAGGGCAAGCTGGTCGTCGTCGACTTGCAGGTCGAGCAAACCCGCCTGTGCAATGTCCGGCTTTCAGGCGATTTCTTCCTGGAACCGCCAGAAACCCTAGACGCCATCAATACCGCACTGAATGGATTGCGGCATGACGCTACATCGGAAGAAATAGAGCAGGCAGCACAGGCCGCCATCGGCCCTGACGTGATGATGTACGGCATCACTACGGCAGGCATTGCGGTGGTTGTACAAAGGGCTCTGGCATGAGTAGCGAACAAAAGCGCAGCAACTGGACCGATCATGATTGGCAACTGATTCACACCGACCCGCAAATGCCCTTGCAGCAAATGGCCCTCGACGAGGTATTGTTGGATGAGGTCGCTGCGGGGCGGCGTGCGCCGACCCTTCGAGTATGGGAGTGGGCTGCGCCAGCAGTAGTGCTCGGTATATTCCAATCCCTGAAAAACGAAGTGGATGCCAAGGCCGCTCAGCAACACCATATCGAGGTTGTACGCCGCATTAGCGGCGGTGGTGCAATGTTCATTGAGCCTGGCAACACTATTACTTATTCGATTTACGCACCGCAATCATTGATCGCCGGCATGAGTTTTCGCGACGCCTATGCCTATATGGATGCATGGGTGCTTGAGGCCTTGGCCGAGCTCGGTATCAAGGCCTGGTATCAACCGTTAAATGACATTACATCGGCCAGCGGAAAAATCGGTGGCGCGGCGCAAGCTCATCGCAGAGGGGCCATATTGCATCACGTTACGATGGCATACGATATCGACGCTAGTAAAATGCTGCAAATATTACGCATCGGACGTGAAAAGCTGTCGGACAAAGGTACAGCATCTGCTGCCAAACGGGTCGATCCCCTACGCAGCCAGACGGGTTTGCCACGTGAGGCTATCATCGAGCGGATGATAGATACTTTTCGCCGGCGCCATGGTTTGAGCAACGGTGCTTTGCTGCCGTCTGAACTGGCTGTGTCCGAGCAATTGATTCAGGAAAAATTCGGCACTGAAGCCTGGCGCGTCAAAGTGGAATAGTTATAGAACAATGACCCACCGGATAAACTCATGATCGCTCACGCAGGACAAGATAAAGTGGCAGGCATAGGCGTAGACATCCTGCGCGTCGAGCGCATAGAACAAGTATTCGCCCGCCACGGCCAAAAATTTGTACAACGAATATTGGGCCCGCAGGAAATCGAAAAATTCCATCGGCGCTACCAGCGCGACCCGCAACGCGGTATCCGCTTCCTGGCTACACGCTTTGCCGCCAAAGAAGCTTTTTCCAAAGCCATAGGCCTGGGCATGCATAGCCCTATGGCATGGTCGCGCATGCAAACACTCAACGAAGCCAGCGGCAGACCCATGGTCCAACTGTCCGAGCCGCTTGATACCTGGTACCGCAAGCGCTTTGGCGCCGCTCATGTTTCAATTACGGATGAAAGCGATACCGTCGTGGCATTTGTCATGGTCGAAACGCTACCCCCAATACCCAAGGATTAACGGAAAAACAGTATGACAGCCCAGAAGACGCGTGCAAGCCTGCCGCCTGGACCGGTAATGGTCGACATAGAAGGCACGGTGCTGACTAGCCATGAACGCGCCCGCCTGCGTAATCCGCTGGTAGGCGGAGTAATTCTATTCGCCCGTAATTTCGA
>DATJCP010000519.1:0-2955 GCA_035514715.1 Candidimonas sp. | reverse complement strand
TTCCGGCACGGCTGGCTGATTGCCCCGGCCCTGGTCGACGATGCCTTGGCCCAACTTTTTTCCAACCCTTAGATTATTCGAGCTTATCTGTGAGCACTATCCAAATTACCCTCAATGGAAACGTCCATACCGTTGCCCAAGGCTTGACTCTGGAAGCACTATTGCGAGACCTGCTCCCAGGGTCTGCTGAGCCGGCAACGGCCATCGCCACCGCCGTTAACAGCCAGCACGTCGCACGGCATGCTCGCGCCAGCCTGGTGCTTGGCGACCAGGACACGGTCACGACATTCGAACCGATCAGCGGGGGTTGAGCATGCCATTGTCAATCGCTGGTATTGAGCTGAAAAGCCGCTTTTTCCTTGGCACCGCAGGCTATCCTTCCCCTTTGGTGCTGGATCAGGCCATCCAGGCCTCGGGCGCCCAAGTTGTCACGGTAGGCCTCAAGCGCCAAATGTCTCAAGGCGCCCAAGCGGCCTCTTCCGGTTCGCAATCCTTTTTCCAGCTCATCAAGCAAAGCGGCGCGCATCTGCTGCCTAACACTGCAGGCTGCCATACCGCATCCGAAGCCATCGCCCTGGCCCACATGGCCCGCGAAGTCTTCGATACGAACTGGATCAAACTGGAAGTGATAGGCGACCAGTACACCCTGCAACCTGATCCTTTCGAGCTCGTCAAAGCTGCTGCAGAACTGACAAAAGAAGGCTTTGAAGTCTTCCCCTACTGCACCGATGATCTCGTCACCTGCTACCGGCTGCTCGATGCGGGCTGCCGCATCCTCATGCCCTGGGGCGCACCCATAGGCTCTGGCCAAGGCTTGATCAACCCTTACGCCTTGCGCACACTGCGCGACCGTATCACCGATATACCGCTAGTAGTCGACGCCGGCATAGGTTCGCCCATGGATGCCATGCAAGCCATGGAGCTGGGTTTCGATGCGGTTCTATTGAATTCGGCAGTATCCAACGCCCATGATCCCGTGCTTATGGCCGAAGCCTTCAAACTGGCGATCGAAGGCGGACGCAAGGCCTGGCACGCCGGCATCATGGCCGAACAAGATATGGCGGTTGCCACCACACCCGTTACGGGCAGGCCCTTCGTTCTATAAAAAAAGCCGCTACCCGTTTAATAACGGCGTAGCGGCCTTTTTCGTGGCGCTCTAGATACTAGATACGCTTAGCTGGGTTCGCGCGAATGACGGCGACGCTCGTGCTCTTGCAGGTAGCGCTTGCGCAAACGAATGGACTTGGGTGTGACTTCAACCAGTTCATCATCGGAAATAAATTCCACTGCGTATTCCAGCGACATCTGAATTGGCGTCACCAAATCGATATGCTCGTCTTTACCCGACGAACGCACGTTGGTCAGCTTCTTTTCCTTGGTAGGATTAACCACCAGGTCGTTATCGCGGCTATGGATACCGATGATCATGCCTTCATACAAAGGATCTTGCGGCGACACGAACATACGGCCACGCTCTTGCAGCTTCCACAAGGCATAGGCAACGGCGGTGCCGTCGTCCTGGCTGATCAGCACGCCATTGCGACGCTCGCCCACACCGCCTTCGCGCATAGGTGCATAGTCGTCGAAAATGTGGCTCATCAGGCCGGTACCGCGCGTCAGGGTCATGAATTCACCCTGGAAGCCGATCAAACCACGCGCAGGAATACGGTATTCCAGACGTGTACGGCCACGGCCGTCGGCAACCATATCCAGCAGATCGCCCTTGCGGCGGCCCAGCTCTTCCATGACGCCGCCTTGATGACCGTCTTCGATATCGACAGTCAAAAGCTCGAAAGGCTCGCAACGCACGCCGTCGATTTCTTTGTACACAACGCGAGGACGCGAAACGGCGAGTTCATAGCCTTCACGACGCATGTTTTCCAGCAGAATCGTCAAGTGCAATTCACCACGGCCGCAGACTTCAAAAACCGTATCGTCATCAGTGTCGTTGACGCGCAAAGCGACGTTGGCTTTCAATTCGCGGTCCAGACGCTCACGCAACTGACGGCTAGTCACGAACTTGCCTTCGCGTCCTGCCAACGGCGAAGTATTGACCATGAAGTTCATGGTCAGTGTAGGCTCGTCGATACGCAGCATAGGCAAGGCATCTTGTTTCGAAGGATCCACGATAGTGCAGCCGATGCCGATTTCGTCGATACCGTTAATCAGCACGATGTCGCCAGCCTGCGCTTCGTCAACCAGTACGCGCTCCAAACCCTGGAACTTCAAAACCTGGTTGATACGGCCCTTGATAGGCGCGCCGTCGGGACCAAACTTGACGACAACATCCTGGCCAGCGCGAACGCGCCCGCGGTTAATACGGCCGATGCCGATCTTGCCCACGTAGGTGCTGTAATCCATGGAAATGACCTGCATTTGCAGAGGACCATCAGGATCGTCTTCACGCTGGGGAACATACTTGAGAACGGTCTCGAACAAGGGACGCATATCGCCTGAACGCACGTCCTCGGTCAAGCCCGCGAAGCCATTCAGACCCGATGCGTAAATCACCGGGAAGTCCAGCTGCTCTTCCGTCGCGCCCAGCTTGTCGAACAAGTCGAAAGTGGCGTTGATGACGTGGTCGGGACGAGCGCCGTGGCGGTCGATTTTATTGATCACGACAATAGGCTTCAGACCCAGCGCCAGCGCTTTGCGCGTTACAAAACGCGTTTGTGGCATAGGACCTTCGACCGCGTCCACCAGCAACAACACGCCGTCGACCATGGACAGTACCCGCTCGACTTCGCCACCGAAGTCGGCGTGTCCGGGGGTGTCGATAATATTGATGTGCGTGCCTTCGTATTCGACGGCACAGTTCTTGGCCAGAATCGTAATGCCGCGTTCTTTTTCAATGTCGCCGGAATCCATGACTCGTTCCGTCATGTGCTGGTTGTCGCGGAAAGTTCCGGACTGACGCAGCAATTGGTCTACGAGTGTAGTTTTGCCATGATCGAC
>DATJCP010000518.1:0-16008 GCA_035514715.1 Candidimonas sp. | reverse complement strand
CATTCCTTATCAGGTCAACAAGAAGACCCTCCAGGAAAGAATTGCCGAACTCGTCAACGAGAAAAAAATCGAGGGTATTTCCGATATCCGCGATGAGTCCGATAAAGACGGCATGCGCCTGGTTATCGAACTCAAGCGCGGCGAAGTACCCGAAGTCATACTGAATAACCTGTACAAGCACACGCAGCTTCAGGATACCTTCGGCATGAACATGGTGGCGCTGGTCGATGGCCAGCCGCGCCTGCTGAACCTGAAGCAAATGGTGGAATACTTCCTGTTCCACCGCCGCGAAGTAGTAACGCGGCGTACGGTATTCCAGCTGCGCAAGGCCCGCGAGCGCGGCCACGTGCTGGAAGGCCTGGCAGTGGCTTTGGCCAATATTGATGACTTCATTGCCATCATCAAAGCTGCGCCGACTCCGCCGGTTGCTCGCCAAGACCTGATGTCCCGTTCATGGGATTCGTCGTTGGTGCGCGAAATGTTGTCGCGCGCCGATGAAGGCGCAACGCCTGGCGGTCGTGCTGCGTATCGTCCGGAAACCTTGCCTGAAGGCTTCGGCTTGCAGGGCGATGGCATGTACCGCCTTAGCGATACCCAGGCCCAGGAAATCCTGAACATGCGTTTGCAACGCTTGACCGGCCTGGAGCAGGACAAGATTGTTGGCGAATACAAAGACATCATGGCAACGATTGCCGATTTGCTGGATATTCTGGCGCGCCCCGAGCGCATCACGACCATCATCAGCGACGAGCTGGTGGCAATCAAGCTTGAATTCTCCACCAACGCCAAAGACGAGCGCCGTTCCGAAATCGAGCATAACGCTACCGAGCTCGACACTGAAGATCTCATCACGCCTATGGACATGGTGGTTACCTTGTCGCAAACAGGCTATATCAAGAGCCAGCCTTTGTCTGAGTACCGGGCGCAAAAACGCGGCGGGCGGGGCAAGCAGGCTACGACAATGAAAGAAGACGACTGGATCGACCAGTTGTTTATCGCCAATACGCACGACTACCTCTTGTGCTTCTCTGATCGTGGGCGCTTGTACTGGCTTAAAGTCTGGGAAGTTCCGCAAGGTTCGCGTAACTCGCGCGGCCGTCCTATTGTGAATATGTTCCCGCTGATCGATGGCGAGAAAATCACTGTGGTTCTGGCCGTAAAAGAGTTCAGTGAAGATCACTATGTGTTCATGGCAACATCGCGGGGTACGGTCAAAAAGACAACGCTGTCCGATTTCTCCAATCCTCGCAAGGCGGGCATTATCGCCGTCGCCCTGGACGAAGGCGATTACCTGATCGGCGCCGACTTAACCGACGGCAAGCACGATGTCATGCTCTTTTCAGATTCGGGCAAGGCTGTGCGCTTCGACGAAAATGATGTCCGTCCCATGGGCCGTACAGCCCGCGGGGTGCGCGGCATGATGTTGGAAGAAGGCCAGTCGGTTATTGCCATGCTGGTTGCTGGCGACGAAACGCAAAGCGTGCTGACCGCCACTGAAAACGGCTTTGGTAAACGTACCTCAATTGTCGAGTACACGCGCCATGGTCGTGGTACCAAGGGCATGATCGCCATCCAAACTTCGGCCCGCAATGGCAAGGTCGTGGGGGCTGTGTTGGTCGAGCCTACCGATGAAATCATGCTGATCACCACTGGTGGCGTGCTGGTTCGCACTCGTGTTTCGGAAATCCGTGAAATGGGCCGTGCCACTCAAGGCGTCACCTTGATCAACGTGGACGAGAACAGCATGCTGCAAGGCGTGCGGCGTGTGGTTGAAAGCGACGCGGATACCGATGACGAGGCCCTGGAACTCGATGGCGAGCAAGCCGCCGACGACGGACAAGACTCCATAGCGCCCGATGCCGGCCAAGCCGAGCAGGGCAATGATGAATCCGGCGCAGCCGATCAAGACGACCCTGAGGACAACGCCTGATGCGTCCATGGAATTTTTCGGCAGGCCCTTCGGCCTTGCCGCTGGAAGTGTTGGAACAGGCCGCCGCTGAAATGACTGATTGGCACGGCAGTGGCATGTCGGTCATGGAAATGAGCCATCGAGGCAAGCAGTTCACCCAGATACGCGACGAAGCTGAAGCCGACCTGCGTGAGTTGCTGGGGGTGCCCGATAACTACGAAGTCCTGTTCATGCAGGGCGGGGCCAGCGCCGAGAACGCCATCGTGCCTATGAATCTGATAGGACGAGGCGGTTCGGCAAAGGCTGACTACATCTTGTCGGGTATCTGGTCTAACAAGTCGCACAAAGAAGCCCAGCGCTATGGCGATATCGCTATAGCGGCTTCCAGCGGCACCGATAAAGTCCTGGACGGCGTTGAACAGGCTGCCTGGACCTGGTTTCCCGAAGCTAGTACCTGGCAGGTGCGTCCTGATGCTTCGTACCTGCACTTGTGCAGCAACGAGACCATAGGCGGGGTCGAGTTTGCCGACTGGCCCAGCATGGCAGCGCTGGGTGCGCCCGAAGTGCCGCTTGTCGTCGATGCTTCTTCGCACTTCTTGTCCCGCCCTATTGATTTTTCAAAAGCCGCCATGGTTTACGCCGGGGCTCAGAAAAATGCCGGTCCCGCTGGCGTGACGGTGGTCATTGTGCGCCGCGATCTTTTGGGCCATGCCTTGCCTATTTGCCCGTCGGCATTCGACTATGCAAACGTGGCTGGCGCGAGCTCCATGTTCAACACGCCGCCGACATATGCCATATATATTGCCGGTCTGGTTTTCAAATGGATCAAGCGGCAAGGCGGGGTGGCTGCAATCGAAGCCCTCAATGCCGCCAAGGCCCAGGCGCTATATTCCTATCTGGACAGCTCGAATTTTTATCAAAGTCCGGTCCATGCCGCGGTGCGTTCGCGTATGAATGCGCCATTCTTTTTGCGCGATGAGTCCCTGAATAGCGAATTTCTGGCCCAGGCTGATGCCGCAGGGTTGATGCAGCTTAAAGGGCATAAAAGCGTTGGCGGCATGCGGGCTTCCATTTACAACGCAGTGCCGATGCAAGGGGTGCAGGCATTGATTTCATTTATGCAGGATTTCGAACGCCGACATGGATAATTCGTTGCAAGCTCGTTTATTGCCTTTGCGCAAGCAAATCGATACGCTCGATGAGCAAATCCTTGAGCTGTTGAATCAGCGCGCCATGGCGGCCCAGGATGTGGGCAAGATCAAAGAGGAATTTGATCTTGATGGCCCAGTGCTCAAGCCTGAGCGCGAAGCCATGGTGATCCGTCGCTTGCAGGCGCTTAATAAAGGGCCGTTCACCGAACAGGCCATCGATGCCGTCTGGACACAGATCATTTCCACTTGCCGTGGATTGGAAAGCGTCTTGACCGTCGCGTATTTGGGGCCGCAAGGCTCGTTTTCCGAACAAGCCGCTCTTGAGCATTTCGGCCATGCGGTGAATCGGCTGCGGTGCGATTCGTTCGATGAGGTATTTCGCGCGGTAGAAGCGGGGCAGGCCGATGTCGGCATGGTTCCGGTGGAAAACTCCACTGAAGGCGCCGTGAATCGTACTTTGGATTTGCTGCTGAACTCCCCGCTGAAAGTGTTGGGTGAGCGCTCCCTCAAAATTCATCACAACCTGATGACGCAGTCAGGTACGCTCGACGGGGTGACGCGGGTCATGGCGCATCCTCAGGCGCTGGCTCAGTGCCAGGGCTGGCTTACGCAGCACTATCCCAAGCTGATTCGCGATGCCGCATCCAGCAATGGCGAAGCCGCGCGCATTGCGTCGCAGGACCCTACAGTAGCCGCGATTGCGGGGGCAACCGCCGCGCAGGCATGGAACCTGCAGGTGTTGGCTTCTGGCATACAAGACGATCCGCAGAATCGCACACGCTTTCTCGCAGTAGGCGCCATTGAAACCTTACCCAGTGGCAGCGATAAAACCAGCATCATCATGGCAGTACCCAATCGTGCCGGAGCGGTATACGACATGCTGGCGCCGTTGGCTGCCAACAAGGTCTCGATGACGCGCCTGGAATCCAGGCCTGCACGCACAGGGCAGTGGGAATACTATTTTTATGTCGACCTGCTGGGGCATCGCGATGAGCCCGCCGTGGCGCAAGCCCTGTTGGATCTAAAAAAACAAGTCGCTTTTTTCAAAGTGCTGGGCTCCTATCCTATCCAGTAAAAAAGGGCAGCGCATGCATATTGTCTTTCTTCAAAGCCCAGGCATGGCTTGGGCTTTTTGTTCTGTTTTTCACTCATGAGTGCTGGCGGCGGGGCGTCGGCGCCCGTAAAGCCATTGGTGCCTGTGCTGGCCGTGGTCGGTGTCGGCTTGATTGGCGGTTCGTTTGCCGCAGCGCTGCGTGATCGCGGAGCCGTCGGTCGTGTCCTTGGCGTAGGACGACAGGCCGCTACCTTGGCGCAAGCCCGAGAACTGGGCTTGATCGACGAGGTAGTAAGCCTGGAGCAGGCGGCAGAGCAGGCGGACTTGATTTTTCTGGCTATGCCGGTAGGCGCGACGGAAACCATACTCTCCCAATTGCGGCCCCTTTTAAGGGCGGATACGCTTGTGACCGACGCGGGCAGCACCAAAGCCAATGTCGTCGCGGCAGCCCGCGCTGTTTTGGGTGATCGCATCGGCCAGTTTATTCCTGGGCACCCGATAGCCGGCGCAGAAAAAACGGGCCCTCAGGCTGCCGAGGCTGCCTTGTACCGTGGGCGTACCGTCGTACTGACTCCACTGGAAGAGAATACCAGTGCGGCCAGAGCTTACCTTACGCGGGTATGGGAGTGCTGCGGGGCGCGCGTCATGGCCATGGATGCTCAAGTGCACGACACGGTGCTGGCGTCGGTCAGCCACGTTCCGCACTTTTTATCGTCGGTCTTTATGTGGCAGGTTGCCAGCGCCCAAGATTCCGACTTGCGCATGGCATTGGCGGGCAGCGGATTTCGCGACTTTACGCGGATTGCCGCCGGGTCGCCCGAAGTGTGGCGCGATATTTTCCTGGCCAATCGATCTGCAGTGCTGTCAGAACTGCAAGAGGTCAAGGCAGCGTTGTCGCGAGCGGAACAGGCTTTGGAAGAGGCCGATGGCGAGTCATTGCAAAAGTTTTTGGAACATGCGGCGTTGGCTCGCCGCTTTTGGGGTAGCAGGAGTGGTTTGACATGACAACGAGTCCCAGTGTGTGTTTATCACCCGTCAGTATCGCGGCCGGCGAAATCAATCTGCCGGGCTCGAAAAGTATTTCTAATCGTGTGTTGTTGCTAGCAGCTTTGGCTGATGGCGTTACGCGGCTTGATGGCCTGCTTGACTCCGACGATACACGTGTGATGCTGGCTGCCTTGCGGCAGTTGGGCGTGCCGGTGAATGACACCGGCCCTGCTCAGGTTGAGGTTCACGGGGGCAGCCCGTTTACGCAGCGTAAAGCAGACCTGTTCCTGGGTAATGCCGGTACGGCGTTTCGTCCTTTGACTGCGGCCTTGGCATTGATGGGCGGCGATTACCGCTTATCGGGTGTCGCGCGCATGCATGAGCGGCCTATTGGCGATTTGGTCGATGCGCTGGTGGCGCTGGGCGCCGATATTGAATATTTGGGCAATCCTGGTTATCCACCCCTGCGCATAGGGCAAGGGGCGATTCAGGCGCGGACGCCGGTAAAGGTAAAAGGCTCAGTATCCAGTCAGTTCCTGACCGCACTGCTGCTGGCGGCGCCTATTCATGCGGCTGAAGCGGCGAATGATGTGGTCATCGAAGTAGAAGGCGATTTGATTTCCAAGCCTTATATCTTGATTACGCTTAACCTGATGACGCAGTTTGGTGTCCAGGTGCAACGAGAGGGATGGCAGCGCTTTATCGTGCCGGCAGGGTCGCGCTACCGCTCTCCGGGTAGCGTCCGTATCGAAGGCGATGCTTCCACAGCATCGTATTTCATGGCTTTGGGTGCTATTGGCGGCGGCCCCGTGCATATCCATGGCGCTGGTTCGCAAAGCATACAGGGTGACATGGCTTTTGCCGACGTCATCGAGGCGATGGGTGCGCAAGTTGTTCGTCACCCGGAGTCTATCGAGGTTCGCGGAGTGCGCGTGTCGCAAGGCGATAAGCTCAAAGCGTTCGATCAGGATTTCAACTTGATTCCCGATGCGGCAATGACTGCCGCCGCCTTGGCCTTGTATGCGGATGGCCCTTGCACGCTACGCAATATCGGCAGTTGGCGCGTCAAGGAAACCGATCGCATTCATGCCATGCACACTGAACTGGAAAAACTCGGCGCCAAGGTGGAGTCGGGGCCGGATTGGATACGGGTGTATCCAGTGGAGTCCTCGCAATGGCGGTCGGCCAGTATCGAAACCTACGACGATCACCGTATGGCGATGTGTTTTTCTTTGGCTGCGTTTGGACCTGTGCCGGTCACTATCCTGGATCCGGATTGCGTCAGTAAAACTTTTCCCGATTATTTTTCGGTTTTTTCCGGGTTGGTGCAAGCATGAGTGCGCTATCGGCATCCATTCCCGTTATCACGATTGATGGCCCTACGGCGTCAGGTAAGGGAACCATTGCTCATCGGGTCGCCCAGGCTTTGGGCTGGGCCGTGCTGGACAGCGGTGCGCTTTATCGCCTGACCGCTTTGGCTGTGCAGCAACAGGGCTTGGATGTTGACGACGAAAACGTCGTGGCGCAGGCTGCCCAGGGCTTGGACGTCGAATTCAAGGGTGATCAGATCCTGTTGTCGGGTGTCGATGTCGCCCACTTGATTCGCCATGAAAGCGTTGGCAATATGGCCTCGAAAATTGCAGCCTATGTCCCTTTGCGCTTGGCTTTGCTGGATCGGCAGCGGGCATTTCGCGTGGCGCCTGGCCTGGTTGCCGATGGCCGCGATATGGGCACAGTGGTATTTCCCGACGCGCCTTTGAAAATATTTTTGGTTGCCGATGTGCGGGCCAGGGCGGAAAGAAGGTGTAAGCAGTTGAAGGAAAAGGGAATTTCTGCTAATCTAACTGACCTTTTAGAAGATATGCGTGCGCGAGATGATCGCGACAGCACGCGGGCAACCGCACCGCTTGTAGCGGCGGCGGGGGCCAAAACGGTCGATTCATCAGATTTAAGTGTTGATGAAACGGTCAAAGTAGTGCTCGATTTCTGGTCGAGCCTGGTGTTTCGGGCTGCACAATAGGCAAGGTTGCCGCATTGGCAGTACGGAATTATTTTTTACTCCACTGGGGCGTTTTTCCCTGGTGTGTTTTTAACAGCCATCCTGGCTTATGGATTTCATTTAATGTCCACCATTTCCACCTCTGCCGCCACTGGCGGTGAAAGCTTTGCCGACCTGTTTGCCGAAAGCATCAAAAACCAGGACATGAAGTCCGGTGAGGTTATTTCCGCAGAAGTCGTCCGTATCGACCATAACTTTGTCGTGGTCAATGCCGGTCTAAAGTCGGAAGCACTGATACCCCTGGAAGAGTTCCTGAACGATCAAGGCGAGCTCGAAGTCCAGCCTGGCGACTTTGTTTCGGTTGCCATTGATTCGCTCGAAAACGGCTACGGCGACACCATCCTGTCGCGCGACCGCGCCAAACGCCTGTCGGCCTGGCTGCAATTGGAACAGGCTCTCGAGTCTGGTGAAATGGTTACTGGCACCATTACCGGCAAGGTAAAGGGCGGCCTGACGGTCATGACCAACGGCATCCGCGCCTTCCTTCCTGGTTCGCTGGTTGACCTGCGTCCCGTCAAGGACACCACGCCCTACGAGGGCAAGACCATGGAATTCAAGGTCATCAAGCTTGATCGCAAGCGCAACAACGTTGTGCTGTCGCGTCGCTCGGTACTTGAAGCCAGCATGGGTGAAGAGCGCCAGAAACTGCTCGAAACCCTCAGCGAAGGCGCTGTGGTCAAGGGCGTAGTCAAGAACATCACCGATTACGGCGCATTCGTCGACCTCGGCGGTATCGATGGCTTGCTGCACATCACCGACATGGCATGGCGTCGTGTTCGCCATCCTTCCGAAGTCCTGCAAGTGGGTCAGGAAGTCGAAGCCAAAGTGCTTAAGTTCGACCAAGAGAAAAGCCGTGTTTCCCTGGGCGTCAAGCAGTTGGGCGAAGATCCATGGGTCGGCCTTGCTCGCCGCTACCCACAAAGCACCCGTTTGTTCGGCAAGGTCACGAACCTTACCGACTACGGTGCATTCGTTGAAGTCGAAGCCGGTATCGAAGGTCTGGTACACGTCTCCGAAATGGACTGGACCAACAAGAACGTCGACCCACGCAAGGTAGTTACCTTGGGTGAAGAAGTCGAAGTCATGGTTCTGGAAATCGACGAAGACCGCCGCCGTATCTCGCTGGGCATGAAACAGTGCCGCGCCAATCCTTGGGAAGAGTTCTCCATCAACTTCAAGCGTGGCGATAAAGTCCGCGGCGCCATCAAGTCCATTACCGACTTCGGCGTGTTTGTTGGTCTGCCAGGCGGTATCGATGGCTTGGTGCACTTGTCCGACCTGTCCTGGACTGAAACCGGTGAAGAAGCCGTTCGCAACTTCAAGAAGGGCGACGAAATCGACGCCGTGGTTCTGGGCATCGACACCGACAAGGAACGCATCTCGCTGGGCATCAAGCAGCTTGAAGGCGATCCGTTCAACAACTTCGTGGCAACCTACGACAAGGGCGCTGTAGTTCCTGGCGTTATCAAGTCGGTCGAAGCCAAGGGTGCTGTTGTTACCTTGTCGCTCGACGTTGAAGGCTACCTGCGCGCTTCGGAAATCTCCACTGGCCGTGTTGAAGACGCAACGACTGCACTCACCGTTGGTGAAAACGTCGAAGCCATGATCGTCAACATCGACCGCAAGACTCGTTCGATCCAGTTGTCGATCAAGGCTCGCGATAGCGCCGAAACCGCCGACACGATTCAGCGCATGTCCGATGCCAGCGCTTCGTCGGGTACGACTAACCTGGGTGCCTTGCTTAAAGCCAAGCTTGATCAGCAGCGCGACGACGGTTAATCAGTGTGACCAAGTCAGAACTGATAGCGATTCTTGCTAGTCGCTACCCGCAGCTGGCAGTGCGCGACACAGATTACGCCGTTAAAACGGTACTTGATGCAATGACCCAGGCTTTGGCTTGCGGTCAGCGCATCGAGATCCGTGGTTTCGGAAGTTTTTCTTTGTCCGAGCGCTCGCCGCGCGTTGGTCGCAACCCGAAGTCTGGCGAAAAGGTGATGGTGCCTGGTAAACAGGTGCCGCACTTTAAAGCTGGCAAGGAATTGCGCGAACGTGTCGACTCTGCCTATGATGAAGAGGTCAAGGTAGCGGCCGGCGAGTCAGCGTTCACGTTAGGACAATTTGATACGCACATCATGCATGGCTAGGCAGGATTAGCGTCATCGGCGCTAATCCATAATGCTTATGTGTACAGGCCCTCCTTTGTGAGGGCCTGTTTTTATTTGCCGTTCACCAAGCTTTGCTGGCGATTCCCCTTACAATTGTCAAAATCCTGGTTTATTGGAGTATTCGTTATGCGCTATCTGGTTTGGATATTGCGGCTGGTGGTGTTCATCGTCGTCTTGATGTTTGCACTTAAAAATACGGGCCCTGTCGATGTCAATTTTTTCGCCGACCACGTCGTAACGGGTGTGCCGCTTATTGTGGTCATGCTGGCTGTGTTCGTGTTGGGTGTCGTGTTTGGCTTGCTGGTTGCCGCGCCGTCCATCATGCGCCGCCGTCGCGAGGCCAGTAAGTTGCGCCGCGAAGTGGCGCGTCTGGAAGACAAGCTGAAGAACCCGAACGTGCCAGGTGAAGCCTTGGCGCCCGAAACCGTCGCTCCCTTGGCGCCCCTGTAAATTATTCTGAGGTTACACGCGTGGATTTCGAACCCTGGTGGTTGATTTTTTTGCCATTGCTATTTGGGCTGGGCTGGATTGCAGCACGTGTAGATATACGGCAAATGCTGTCCGAAACCCGGACTTTGCCGAATTCCTATTTCAAAGGGCTTAATTTCCTGCTCAATGAAGAGCCAGACCGCGCCATCGATGCGTTTGTCGAAGTCGCCAAGCTGGACCCTGAAACGACCGAACTGCACTTTGCGTTGGGCAGCCTGTTTCGTCGCCGAGGCGAAATGGAAAGGGCCATACGCGTGCATCAAAGTCTATTGTCTCGCGCCGATCTGGCGCAAGCCGATCGTGAAAATGCGCAGCATGAGCTAGCCCAAGACTACCTGAAGGCTGGTATGCTGGATCGTGCCGAGCAGGCCTTCGAGCAGGTGCTTGACACCCGCTTTGCCGTGCCGGCAGTCAGGGCATTGATACGCATCTACGAGTCCGAGCACGATTGGCCGCGCGCCATCGAGGCTGTCAAGCGATTGCGAGCCCTGATCGACGAGCCCGTGCCGCAATTGGTGCACTATCAGTGCGAGCGTGCCGTAGCTGCCATGACCAGCAAGCCGGCGGATATTCAGGCTGCGGAAGGTGCCCTGGATGCGGCAGATAACGCTGCCGCAGCGTTGCGGGGGCAGGCTCGTGGCCAGGCCTCGGAAGCGCGTATTGCCATGTTGCGTGCGCATTTGGCCAGGCTCACCAACAAGCAAGAGCGCGAGCGCAGCTATCTGGTGTCGGTGTTGAATATTGCGCCGGAATACGCCAGCCTGGTTGCAGCCGATATTTTGGAAAGCTATCGGCGAGTGGGCCAGCAGGCTGAAGGTTTGCAGCTATTGCGCAATCACTATATGCGTTATCCGTCGCTGGATACATTCACTGTGGTGTTTCGCGAGTTGCGCGCCCAGGAAGGGTATAAGCCAGCATGGGCGTTTGCCCGTGAAGCCCTACGGGCCCATCCTTCTTTGCTGGGGCTGGACCGCCTGCTGGAAGCCGAGCTGGCCAGCGGTGAAACATCCGGAGCAAAGAGTGTATTGGCGGAATCTGGCAGTGGCAACGCAGCGCCAGGCAGTTCCGTTGTGCCGGCCTCAGCAGCGGCGGATATCGCCGCAGGGGCCGACCTTAGCCTGTTACGCTCGTTGATCCATAAACATACTCAGCGCCTGGACCGCTATGCATGTAATGTGTGCGGCTTCGAGGCGCGCAATTTTTATTGGCAATGTCCGGGCTGCAATTCCTGGGAAACCTACGAACCGCGTCGTCTGGAGGAAGTTAAATGATGCCGTTTCCAGTGCAGGCGGTAAGCCGTGTAAAAATTCTGGTGGTTGGCGACGTCATGCTGGACCGTTACTGGTTCGGTGAAGTTGAACGCATATCGCCGGAAGCGCCTGTGCCTGTGGTGCGCGTAGCCAAGCGGGAAGATCGCTTGGGTGGTGCGGCCAACGTGGCGCGCAATATTGTCGCGCTAGGTGCGCAGGCCAGTCTGCTGGGGCTGGTAGGCGCCGACGAAGCGGGCGAGAAGGTCAAAGCACTGGTAAGCGAAGCGGGAATCAATCCTTGCCTTATCGCAGATCCCGTCGCCCCAACTACATTGAAGATGCGGGTCTTGGGGCGCCAGCAGCAGCTCTTGCGGGTCGACTTCGAAGAGGGGCCGGGCAGTCAGGGCCTTGATGACCTGGAGGCGCGAGCCCGCGAGTTGATTGCCCAGCACGATATCCTGGTTTTATCCGATTACGCCAAGGGCGCGCTGACCCGGGTCGATGTCCTGATCCGTATGGCACGCGAGGCGGGTGTGCCTGTGCTGGTCGACCCCAAAGGGCATGCTTATCAGCGTTACCAAGGTGCGACGATGATCACACCTAATCGCGCCGAGATGCAAGAGGCGGTGGGGCGTTGGCATTCCGAGGACGAACTCGAAGAGCGCGCCCAGAAGCTGCGGCTTGAGCTGGGGCTCGATGCATTGCTGGTAACCCGGTCCGAGCAAGGCATGACCTTGTTTACCGACCATGGGCGTCAGCATACCGATGCCCATGCTCACGAAGTGTTCGATGTATCTGGTGCGGGCGATACGGTGCTTGCCGCGCTGGCGGTTACGCGCGCGGCCGGCCTGGATTGGTTCGACGCCGTTTTGTGGGCCAATCGCGCAGGCGGAGTCGTGGTCGGGAAGTTGGGAACATCGATCGTTACAGCAGGAGAATTGTCATGATAGTAGTAACCGGAGGCGCTGGCTTTATAGGCAGCAATCTTGTGCGCGGCCTGAATCGTCGCGGATACACCGATATCCTGGTGGTCGACGACCTGACCGAAGGTGACAAGTTTGTCAATTTGGTCGATGGGAAAATTGCAGACTATCTGCATAAAGACGAGTTCCGCGAGCGCGTGGCGCGCGGGCAGTTCGGAAAGATCGAAGCTGTCTTGCACCAAGGGGCCTGCTCAGACACCACAGAGCGCAACGGGCACTACATGCTCGACAACAACTACCGCGTTACGCTGGAGCTCTTCCAGTATTGTCAGGCAAACAAGATACCTTTGCTTTATGCCTCGTCGGCCGCCGTGTACGGTGCGGGGCCGGTGTATGCGGAAAACGCGTTGTACGAATCGCCGCTGAATGTCTACGGCTATTCGAAGTTCCTGTTTGATCAGGTGCTGCGCCGGCATCTTGAAACGCTAACCGCGCCGGTAGTGGGCCTGCGTTATTTCAATGTGTACGGGCCGAACGAGCAGCACAAGGGGCGCATGGCGTCGGTCGCTTTCCATAACATGAATCAGTTCAAGGCAGAGGGGCATGTGCGCCTTTTTGGTGGTTGGGACGGTTATGTCGATGGCGGCCAGTTGCGCGACTTCATTTATGTGGATGATGTTGTCGACGTGAATTTGTTCTTTCTGGATCATCCGTCCAAGTCGGGCATCTTCAATTGCGGCACGGGCCGCGCTCAGCCTTTCAACGATGTGGCTCGCACGGTGGTCAATACCATGCGCGCGCATCAGAACAAGCCGGCGCTGTCATTACAGGAACTGGTAGCGCAGCAGTTGATACGCTATATCCCTTTCCCGGATGACCTGAAAGGGCGTTATCAAAGTCATACCGAAGCCGACTTGTCGCAGTTGCGCGCGGCGGGCTACGACCAGCCCTTGCGTGATGTGCAGACGGGTGTGGCGGCCTATGTGACTACGTTGCTGGAACAAGGTCGCATCTAGCAGCTACCCGGTCCGGGTAGGTTTACGCATGGACTATTGCGGGTAGGCCGGCTGGGCTCAAGCTGGCAATATAGGGATCATTGCAGGCAGGAAGTGTTGAGGGCGCAGCTTGATGGCTGTGGTCCCGGCAGCTCAGCGCTTCCGCTAACTTCCTTTCGGAGACTGCAGATGAATCCTTTTACCGAGTCCACCGTGGCACGCCCCTTATCCCCACGCTCGTCGCTGCCTGTTCCCGGCGCGTCGAGCATCGACTGCCAGAAAAAACGCCGCTCGTTACTGAAGCTGACTCTCGGTGCTGTCGGTTTGGCAAGCAGTCTTGGGGGCCCTCCTGTCGCAGGCTTGCAGGCCGCAGGCGCATTGCTTGCCGGGACGGGCATGGTGGTTGCCGCCGTCGTGCCAGCGGCAGCCTATGCTGTCGATGTGAACAGCGCCACCCAGGAACAATTGCAGGGTGTGCGTGGCATCGGTCCTAAAACGGCGCAAGTCATTATCGAGGAACGGACCCGAGGCGGCCGCTATGAATCGTTCGAAGACCTGTCTGATCGCGTCAAGGGGATAGGCCCGAAAAAATCAGCGACCTTGCAGGCCTCAGGCTTGACCGTAGGCGGTCAAGGGGCAGGGGCGACTAGCGGTTTGGTGCTGCGTGATTCGGCTCGTGCCGACAAGACGCCGGGGGCGGCTGGCACAGGGGTGTCAGCGCGAGCAGCCAAAAAGTCACCATAATTTCGGTGGGCCGGGTGCCTTGCCTGTCTTGATCGGTGTATGATTTCTGGCATGAAAACGTACCTGACTATCGAAGACACCATAGGCGCCACCCCTCTTGTTCGTTTGCAGCGTATTCCTGGCAAACTGGGCGAGCAGCGCGGCAATGTCATTTTGGCCAAGCTTGAAGGCAATAATCCCGCAGGCTCGGTTAAAGACCGGGCGGCCAGTTCAATGATTCGCCATGCAGAAGCCCGCGGCGATATCAAGCCCGGCGACACGCTTATCGAAGCCACCAGCGGCAATACCGGTATTGCCTTGGCCATGATGGCCGCGGTGCGCGGCTATAAAATGATACTCATCATGCCCGACAATCTTTCTGTCGAGCGTCGCGCTTCCATGACAGCTTATGGGGCCGAGCTTATTCTTACGCCGGCGAATCAGGGCGGCATGGAATATGCGCGAGACCTGGCCTTGACAATGCAGGCTGAAGGCAAGGGCAAGGTCCTGGATCAGTTTGCCAATGCCGATAATCCTTTGGCGCACGTTGAAAGCACTGGCCCAGAACTTTGGGAACAAACCGACGGCCAGATTACCCATTTTGTCAGCGCCATGGGCACTACAGGCACCATCATGGGGGTTGCTTCTTATTTGCGCACTCGCAATCCTGCTATTCAAATCGTGGGCGCGCAGCCCGCCGAAGGCGCGCAGATTCCGGGCATACGCAAGTGGCCCGAAGCTTATCAGCCTTCCATCTACCAGCCCAGCCAGGTCAATGAATTCGAGGCCATAGGCCAACAAGAAGCTGAAGACATGGCGCGTCGACTAGCGGCCGAAGAAGGGATCTTCGGCGGCATTTCGTCGGCTGGCGCCTTGGTGGCGGCCATGCGGGTAGCTGCGCGTGTCGAAAACGCCACCATCGTATTCATTGTGTGCGATCGCGGCGATCGTTATTTGTCGACCGGCGTTTTCAACTAGACCGGATCAGGGCCGTAGGCCCGTGATCCGGAATCGGTGTTTTACAGATTCGGGCCGCCGTATCCTACGCGGTCCGCTAATGCCTGCGCCAAATCGGCTACCGAGGTTGCGTAGAAGTAGCTGCGGTTATAGTGCGTGATGGCAAAGAAATTGGGCGTTCCCGTTCGGTACTCAGCCAGATTGCGAGGTTCGTCCAGCAAGTCGACAATGCCCAGCTTGTGATTTTTCCATGTGCTTGCCGTTGTTCCCGCCGCCACGGCTGGCTGCACGCCGGTTTGCTGTGACTTTTTATTGGCTTGATTTCCAGCCATGGGCCTTATCTTTGCACCTTTGCTTTGCAAGGTCGCCCAGTCGTAAGTGGGATTAAGGCCGCCCATCACCAAGGCTTGCGGGTTGGCTGGGAGTATCAAGGGCGCAAAAACCGGCAGGCCAGGCTCCCACCCATGTTGCCTTAGAAAACTGGCAACCGAAGCGATGGCATCGTCTGTGCTGTAAAGCAGATCGATACGCCCATCATTATTCCCGTCGACCGCATAACGCATCAGGCTACCCGGCATGAACTGGGGCAAGCCCATGGCCCCGGCAAATGAGCCTTGTACTTCGTGGGCATCCAGTTTCTTTTCGTAGTCCAACTGGATCAGATCGGCCAATTGGTCGCGAAATAGCTGGCTACGCTCTGGCCGGCTGCTGTCCGGATAGCGAAAGCCCAGCGTAGCCAAGGCATCCAGTACGCGGAAATTGCCTGTGTTTTGGCCATATACGGTTTCCACCCCAATAATCGCCACAATGATGGATGGCGGTACGCCATAGTCTCGAGCCGCTTTGTCTAGCGCTGCCTTGTGTTCCGACCAGAACTCGACGCCCTTGTTGATACGTACCGGCTCGACAAAACGGTTGCGATAAGTCACCCAGCTACGCCGTATACGGGTCTTGCCAGGGGCCATCAATTTTGCGGCCGTCGCGTTGTACTGGGCAGTTTGTAGAATTGCCGTTACATAGGACAGGGGTATATTCCTGGTCCGAGCTACCTCTTGCGCGTAGGCCTGGATAGTCGGCGTCAGTGAGCCATCCGCTTGAAGGAATCCAGCGTTGCCGACTGTGGATGCCCCCGCTTTGATCGATGGGGTCGGAGCTGAAGTACCTGCCGGAGCTTGGCTTGATGGGGCGTTTGCCAGCACTGTACTTGATGCTTGTGATGGCGTCGAGGAAAGGGCATTGGTCTGTGTTGTGCCGCAGCCGGCCAATAACAGGAAAACAGAAGCAGCTTGCAAAATACGAGCAGGTTTGAACATAATCATCCTTATGCAGACTCTATATATTACTCA
>DATJCP010000517.1:0-7816 GCA_035514715.1 Candidimonas sp. | reverse complement strand
ATGAATCCGATAACCCAGCCTACCAGCTCTTCTTGTAAGCCAGCGCCTTCGAACGCGTCGGGCGGTGTTGAAGCCGCTGGCGCGTACCGGCCCCGTCTTGGGCTGGAAATGGAAATGGTTGTGGCGCACGCCGAAACGGGTTCCAGCCATCCTGTAAATGCCTATTTCGACGCCTTGCGCCAAGTCAAGCAAGATAGGGGCGTTGTCAGTCAGCCTGTAATGCTGTCGGATCGCTGTGTCGGCGTGCACACGCAGGCTGCCGAGTGCGGCCTGGATAATGGATTCAACTTGTTGGAAACGGCAACCGCGCCGTTGGATGGCGGCCCGGGTGGGTTGGCTCGCCTGGGCGCTTTGGCGCACCGGGAGCTGGCCGATACGCTTGAGGCCTTGCCGGCGGATGAGGCTTGCGTGCTGAATGTGGCGCAGCACCCCGATTGCCCGCGAGACGCCGACTGGTATGCCCGAGTCTGTGTTCCCAGGCCTATTTATCAGGAATTGGTCGGCTATCGAGGCTGGCATCATTGGATAGGCATCGATGCCAAGGCGCAGAATGGCGTGAATGTTGCCGTTCCGGTAGCGCGTGCGGCACTATCGCTGAATGTGGTGTTGGGCCTGGCTGCTGCCAGCATTGCCCTGTTTGCCAACAGCCCGCTGGAATCGGGCAAGCCCACAGGTTTCAAGGAAAATCGCCTGACTATCTGGCCGCGTGTTTTCGGGCCGGCACGCTTTGCGGGGGACGCCTTATTGGCCAAATACCCAGCGCGTCCCTTCAGGGACCTGGGGGATTACTTCCGTTGGATGTTCCAGCCTGGTACGGTATCGCGCAGCCTGCCGCTGGATCACCGCTATGACTATAAGTCAGCGCCTACCGTGATTCTGGATGGCGACCCTTGCCTGATGGATTTCTTGCATGCCTCGGCGTGGCCGGGACGCCGCACGGATAATGGCCAGGCAGTTCAAGTCAGCGCGCACGCCATGCATTTTGAACATTCCCAAATTGGCCAGTTTCTTGATGCGCGCTGGCGCTATCGCCTGGAGACGCTGCCGCCTTTGCCGGTGCTGCTGCAGGCCTGGGAGCAGGAGGGGGGGCTGGAAGCCTTGTTCGCTGAATGTGGGGTGGATGGTTATATAGAAGGTCGGGCCCCTGGTGCAGGTTTTGCCGATGCTTGCTTGCTTAGTGACGCAGGCAGTAGTGTGGCGCGCAGCGTCTTGATGGCGCCGATGGCCGTGCAACTGGGTTTGCTGAACAATGCCGATACCGCGTGGCAGTTGGTGCAGGATTGGGGCTGGGAACAATTAGGGGAACTCAGGCTGGCGGCCATGCGGGATGGGCTGGCCGATGTGCGGGTCAGGGCGCTGACTGCAGAGGTGCTGTCTGTGGCGCAGGCGGGCTTGTCCGAGGCGGATGGTCAATGCCTGGCGTATGCCCGTTACGTTCTTGAGTCGGGCCGCAGCGCTGCGGATCGTTTGCTGGATACGTGGAATCGCGTATCGGGCCATGAAGACCGCTTGGCGCGTTTGTTGCCGCAACATGCCGCTTTGCATCCAGGCCGGTTCGGCGGCCTGTAAGGTATACAGGCTGGCTACTTGCCTTCGTAAACTTCGTCAGCCGCAAGCAGGATATCGACTGGCGGATCGAACCCTATGGCGCGCGCGGTGGCCAGATTCAGGGCGATTTTCGGCGGGTCTATCCATATCTGGCTAAGCTCTCGCGGCTTTGCGCCATTGAAGATGCGGGCGATGGTTTCGGCATGGAACAGCCCCACATAAGAAATATCCGCACGCGCCAGGCTAAGTAGTATGCCAAGCTCGACTTCTTTGGACCCGGCCATTGAGAAACTGGGTATCTTGGCCTGCTTGAGAGCCTGTACGATTTCAGGCAAAGACTGGCTGTTTACGCCGCGATGTGTCGTGACATAGACAGCGTCGACGTGCTTTTCGGCAAGATCCTGGTAGCACCGCACGGCGTTGGTATTGGCCTCCGCTATGGAAATACTGCTGGAAGGCGCATGGCAGCTCACAATCGTGAAGCCCAGCTCGCGGCTGACCTGTTCGACGGCGCCTATGCCCGCATAAGTACGTCCCGCAACGCTGTCTTCATAGACAATGCCTAGTGTCTTGAATGGCACGATTTCGTTGAATAGCCGCAGTTGGCGCTGATAGCGTTCGGGCTCGATGCGCGCATGCAGCAGGTCGCGCCCGCTGTCCTGCGCACTATCGGCTATCCCGGCTGCGATAGGGTCGCTGGTGGATCCGACGATGGTCGGAATAGGCGGGCCCAGTGTGCGCATATCTTGCCCCGCCCAGGTACCCATGGCTATCATCAAATCGATATCGCCTTTGTCTTTGATGCGTTGTTCTATGGCGGCCCGCATGGGTGCGCGCTTGTCCGCATCGAAGTTGCCAGGTTGCCAGTAGGCATCGGCCACGAATTCCAGTGTGGCGCTGTCGGTGTTTGCGGCCAGCCAGTTCCAAAGTTCGGGTCCGGCCAGGTTTTCTGGTCTGTTGGACTTGAAGCGCAGCCAGCCCAGGCTTTGCAGACCGTCGGCAATTTCCCCTAAAGTCAGTGGGTAGTCGGCATAGTCGCCGCTTTCCACATAGCCGATGCGCCATTTTGCGCCGCCGGGCTTGCTGACGGGCGAGGTGGGGAAAACTTGGGCTGGTTGTGATGCGGCATCGGGGGCGGCCTGTGCCTGCGATAGCGGGGAGACGAGCAGGCTGGCGGCAGCCAGTAATACAAGCATGAGGCGGCGGATCATGGCGTAGCCCTTTTTGCAGCAATCAAGGTAATGTCGTCGGACTGTTCTGTTTGCTGGACGAATTCATGTACGTCTTGCAGTAAAGCGGTCGTCAGTGTTTGTGCGGAGGTCTGCTGTAAGCCCGCTAGCCGCGAGAACAAGCGTGTTTCGCCGTACTGGCTGCCATCGGGGCCGACCGCTTCAGTGATCCCGTCGGTATAGCCCATCAGGATTTCGCCTGGTTCCAGCTGAGTCGAAAACGACTGATAAGGCAGGCTTTCCTGTACGCCACAGGCGGGGCCGCTACGTCCTTCAAGCAGGCGCAGGCTGCCGTCGGTTTGCAGTATGCACAGGGGCGGATGGCCGCCGTTCGCCCATTCCAGAGTGCCCGTGGCCAGGTCCAGCACGCCAAGCACCAGGGTGACGAACATCATGTTGGGATTGTTTTCGGATAAGCGATTATTGACTCGCTCCATCAGTCGTGCCGGATTGGTTTCGTCTTCGGCTGAGGCGCGGATCAACGTACGGGTGACCGCCATGAAAAGGGCAGCAGGCACGCCCTTGTCGGAGACATCGCCGATGGCAAAGCACAGGCGTCCGTCGGGCAATAGGAAATAATCGTACAGATCGCCGCCAACTTCCTTGGCGGGAATCATGGTGGCGTAGAGGTCGACCTTTTCAAGCACGCTGCTGGCCAGGGGGATGGGCAGCAGGCCCATTTGTATGTCGCGGGCGATGTTCAATTCGCTTTCAAAGCGCTGACGGCTGGCTGTTTCGCGCATCAGGCTGGCGATTTTTTCGCGCAGTTGCTGATCCATGAAAATGAAGGTGGCGGCCAAGCGTCCCACTTCGTCGGGCTGTTTGTGAGGCAAGCGTGCAATGTGTCCGGGTATGGGAGTTGCCGTGCTCAGGTCCTGTTCGGGCAAGGCCCTGGCAAAATCGCTAAGTTGCTGCAAAGGCCGAGTAAGCCGCACTGACAAGGCCCAGGCGATGGCAAGCGATACCAGCAATATCGCCACGAAAGCCCAGCCCAGGCGGTTGCGCAGGTCGGTGGCGGCACTGGTCAGGTCTTGGGTGGGAACGGCCGCCACTATGGTCCAGCCCAGGGGTTTGAATTGCGCCGCGCTGATTTGCCATGAGCCGTTGCCCTGTGTGGGGTCGAAGTTCAGGGTGCGTATGTCGCCATTGGCGGGTGTCTGGCTTAGCAATTGGCGTAGCGTCTGTTTGCTGGCTGCGTCTTGGGCGTCGAGCAGGCCGGTATGCGCTTGGGGCAAGGGCGCTAACAGCTGGTTGTCACCTTTGACGATAAAGGCAAAGCCAGACTTGGCCAGCCGCAGCGATTGCAGCACATCGCCGATCGACGCTTCCATTTCTTTGCGACGCTGATCGAACTGGGTCACGATGCCGCGTGCGTCGGCGGTAATCGCAAAGGTCCAGTCCCAGGGCTCGAAATACCCGAAATAGGCGTAGCGCAGTTCGTGCTTGGTGGCCGCCCCAGGTGTCGGCCAGCGGTAAATGGCAAAGCTCTGGCCTGTGGTGCGGGCCTCTTGGTAGGCCGAGGCGGCAAGCTCGTGACCTTTGAAGTCTTTGAGCGCGGCAAGGCTGGCGCCCAGCATTTCCGATCTGCCGCTGGCTATGACGACCTGATCACGATCAAAAACAAAGCCGTAGCGTTCTCGGGTGGTGGGCAAATGGTTGATCCATGCGCGGGCCAGGCTCTGGGCTGCCGCTGTGCTTAGCGTGCCGTTATCCACCTGGCTGGCGTAGGCATTCAGTACCGAGCTGACGGTGGCGCCCAACTGCACCAATTGGCTGCGCGCGGTGCGCACCGTCGAAATCTTGTCGGTAAGCAGTCCGCCCCAGCGGGCTTCGCTATCGGTGATAAGCAGATTCAGTACGTTGCGTACGGCAACCTCTTCGCTGGCGACGACCGTGCGCGTCACATCGCGCTGGGTGACGAGCATGACGACGACTGCGCCCATGAGCAGGGTTAGCCCAACCAGTAAGAAGATTTTGCTGCGCAGCGAGGTTAAACGCATAGGTGAACGCTCAGGTGAACAGGAGGCGGGCCGGAGGTCGGCGAGAGGGGCCGTGCTTTTGTATGGGATTGTAAATTACTATGGCGGCTTGGGGGCTGCCAGGGAGCAGGGCCTGGTTTTCCAGGCGCTAAATAAATGAATAACAAGCCGGTTTATGCAGGCGCAGCGCGGCGGCCTGTACGCGATATTTTGTTGGCCAGCATGCTGGTGTTGCTGCTGGCGCAGGGGTTGATAGGGGCCTTGAGCCTGTCCGCGTTGAATCGTCTGGTGGCGGACAATACGGCCGAGCGGGTCGAGTTGATGGCGCGGCAGGCGTCGGACCAAATCCAGACGGGGCTGGGCCTGGGCAAACCCCTGGCGCAGTTTTTCGGCTTAAGTGGATTGTTGGACGGCTTGCAGGCGCGTATTCCCGATATGCGTGGAGCCAGTGTGGTGCTGGCCGATGGCCGCGTATTGGCCAAGGTTGGCATGCCACTGGCGCCAGGTCCTTTACTGGAGGCATTGCATCAGCAGACTGTTCAAGCGGACAGCGGTGCCGTTCGTAGCGCGTCGGAGTCGGCGCAACGCCGTGTCGGAGACGGTCTACAGCTCGCATTGCCGCTGAGTCAGGCGGATGACGGTCTAGCGGGGGCGCTGTTGCTGGATGTTCAGCCGCAAGGCCTGAGGCAGAGCACATTGCTGACCGATAACCTGGGGATGCTGGCCCTGACGACAACAGGTGCGGCACTGTTACTGCTGTTGATCTTTCGTTATGTGTTGCCGTTGCATAGGTTGGCAGAGGCCAACAAGGTCAGGATGGCGGCGCCGTTGCTGGTGTTGCTGTTGGCACAGGGTGTATATGCCGCGCATACGATACAAACATTCCGCGACGCCTGGGTTGGCGTGACCCAGGATAATGCCCGCCTGCTGGGTGAGGGCTTGCAGCGCGACCTGAACCGTGTGCTGGGCTATGGGATAGCCCCCGAGCATTTGCGCGGCGTCGAGAGGCCTATGGCGCGGTTGGCAAGGTCCTTCCCCCTGATCAAGGCATTGCGATTGCAGGATGCCCAAGGCCAGCTATTGGTGCAGGCCGACGCGCAAGGGGTGCTGGCAGGCCAGGCAGTAAGCGGAGTACAGACGGCAAGCGAGTTGGTTTTTCCGTTGCAGGCCAAACCCGGCGGGCCGGTGCTTGCCAGCCTGGTGCTCGTGCTTGATGAGGACAAGGTGGCGGCTGGGGTGAGGGCGCGGATTATGGATGCGGGCACGGTGGCGGTTGTAGCCCTGGTGGCTGCTATTGAGTTGCTGTTGCTGCTGACCTTGTTGATGGACAGGGCTTTTTCGGTGCGCCAGCAAACAGCGGCGGGCGAAGTCAGCGGGCTGGATGATCCGTCGCGTGTCGGGCAGGTGGTGCGGCCTGTGATGTTCGGGTTTTTGTTTGCCCTGGCGCTGCCGTTAAGTTTTCTGCCTATCTTTGCGCGTACTTTGTTGCCCCATGGCGGGAGCGGGCCGGCGGCGGAGTTATTGATCGCCTTGCCGATAGCCGTTGAAATGGGCTGCGGTTTGCTGACTGCCCTGCTGGCAGGAAAGCTGACTGATAGGCGGGGCTGGCAGACGCCGGTATTGGCCGGACTGCTGGTGTCAGTGCTGGGGAATCTGGCGTGCGCCGGGGCTGATACCTTGACAAGCTTTGCCTTGGCGCGCGGCTTGGTCGGCTTGGGGTATGGGCTGACCTGGATGGGCCTGCAGGGCTTCATCGTTACGCGTAGCCCCGCTGCTTACCGTGGACGCAATATGGCAACGGTGATCGCCGGCTTGTTTGCCGGGCATTTGTCCGGTGCCGCAGTGGGGGCGATGTTGATGCAGCAGTTGGGGTTCGATGCTGTCTTCTGGATAGGCGCAGGTTTGTTGTGCTTGCCGCTTATTGGCGTGCTGACCTTGATGTGGCCTTATCGCCAGCGGGTAAGCGGGGGTGGGCAGGCTGCGGCCTCATCCTCCAGGTCGTGGGCGATGTTGCGGCAATTACTGCTCACCCGTGACTTTGGCTTGTTGCTATTGGGTTGCGTGATCCCGTTTTCCATCGCCCAGGTGGGCTTGCTGACCTATGCCTTGCCTTTGTATCTGGAGACGTATGGCGCCACCGCTGCCACCGTCGGGCGCATTCTTATGCTGTATGGCTTATTCGTTATTTACGCGGGGCCTTATATGGGCCGGCTGGCTGATAAAAGCGCCAGTAAAAAGCGCTGGATCGTGGTCGGCGGCTTGATAGGCAGTGCAGGGATGTTGAGCCTGTATTTTGCCAGCGGGATATGGGCTGCCTCGATTGCTGTCGTGATGCTGGCATTGGCCAGCTGTTTTGCGGGCGGTGCCCAGACTGCTTATATGTTGAGTCTGGAGCATGTCCAGGATTATGGGGCGGCGGGGGCGACTAGCGTAATGCGCGCAGCAGACAAGTTCGGCCAGATGCTGGGGCCGTTGATGGTGGGCGGGTTATTTGCTTCGGTGGGGATCTCTGGCGGCCTGGCTGTCACAGGTGGTATTTATCTGCTTGCGACCTTGGCTTTCCTGGTTTTTGCGCCGGGTTTCAGCCGGGGCAAGCCGCCAAGCGCGGCACACGGGCGGTAAGACCGGTCAATAACTGGGCTGCGATGGTTCCGGCGGCAAGCGCCACCTTTTCCACCGGCAGGTCGTGGCAGCCCCATAAAATAGCCTGATGGCCCGGCCCGATATCCGGGTGAGCGCTTAAGTCTATGGTCAGTGTATCCATGGAAACGCGGCCAATGATGCTGGTCGTGCCGTTGGTTAACTGGACGTGGCAGCCATTTGATGCCATGCGCGGGTAGCCGTCGGCATAGCCGCAATGCACCAGCCCTATGCGCATTGGGCGCTCGGCTCGGAACATGCTGCCGTAACCAATGCTGTCGCCCGCTTGCAGCTCCTGGATGCCGTAAATGGGCGCCTGGAATGTCATGGCGGGTTTTAGTCCCAAAGCATCGCCATCCTTGTCGGCGAGCGGGCTGGCGCCATACAAGGCAAGGCCTATGCGCAGCCAATCGTTGTTTG
>DATJCP010000516.1:0-6213 GCA_035514715.1 Candidimonas sp. | reverse complement strand
GCTATAAGCATGTTGCGGGTCATCCAATATCTGGTCGGTCAGGCCGGCTTCCACAACGCGCGAACGGCGCATCACCATCAGGCGATCGGCCAGCAAACGGGCCACTGCCAGGTCGTGCGTCACGATCACGACCGCCAATTGGAATTCGCGTACCAGGCCGCGCAACAAGTCCAGTAAATGCGCTTGCACCGAGACATCCAGGCCGCCGGTCGGCTCGTCCATGAAAATCAGACGAGGTCCGGAAACCAGGTTGCGGGCTATTTGCAGACGTTGCTGCATGCCGCCCGAAAACGTGCGGGGCAAGTCATCGATACGCTGAGGATCGATTTCAACCTGCTTGAGCCAAGACAACCCCGACTCGCGCAATTGGCCGTAATGCCGCACACCCTGTGCCATCAAGCGCTCGCCAATATTGGCTCCCGCCGATACGCTCATGCGCAGCCCATCGCGCGGATTCTGTTCGACAAAGCCCCATTCGGTGCGCAACAGCGTGCGCCGATGTGCCTCGCTGGCAGCATAGAGGTCTATGTTGCAATTATTCTGATCGCGATAAGTGACTGTCCCCCTGTCGGGCGTCGTACGGCCTGACAAGACACTAAGCAGCGTCGACTTGCCCGACCCGGACTCCCCGACGATACCCAGCACCTCTCCTGGATAAAGATCAAACGACACCCCCTGGCAACCCTTTTCCGGGCCGTACAGCAAGGTCAGATCGCGTACCGACAATAAGGGGCTCATAGCGTTGCCTCCTGATGCGCGCGGCGTTCCTGGCAATAATCCGTGTCGGAACACACGAACTCCCGATTTCCTTGGTCGTCCACTATCAACTCATCCAGATAAGATTCGGCGCTGCCGCAGAATGTGCAGCTTTGTTCCCAGGTAGGGATCTCAAAGGGATAGTCCTGGAAGTCCAGGCTTTCCACTTGCGTATAAGGCGGCAAGGCGTACAAACGCTTCTCGCGGCCCGCACCGAACAGCATCAGCGCGGGGCTCATATTCAACTTGGGGTTATCGAACTTCGGAATAGGCGAAGGGTCCATCACATAGCGGTCATTCACCATGACGGGATAAGCGTAAGTCGTGGCGATATGACCATAGGTCGCAATGTCTTCATACAGCTTGACGTGCATGACCCCATAGTCGTTCAAGGCGTGCATGGCCTTGGTTTCCGAATCGGAAGGCTCGATGAAGCGCAAGGGCTCAGGAATTGGCACCTGATAGACCACGATCTGACCATTACGCAGCGGCGTTTCAGGAATACGATGGCGCGTCTGGATAATGCTGGCCTCGACGGTGCGCTCGGTAGTCTGAACACCTGCGGTGCGGGTAAAAAAGCGCCGTATCGACACGGCATTGGTGGTGTCGTCGGCCCCCTGGTCGATCACCTTGAGTACGTCGTCTTGCCCCAAAATAGCGGCAGTCACCTGCATGCCCCCGGTGCCCCAGCCATAAGGCAAGGGCATCTCACGGCCGCCGAACGGAACCTGGTAGCCAGGAATGGCAACGGCCTTGAGCAAGCCGCGCCGCAGGCTGCGCTTGGTTTGTTCGTCAAGATAGGCAAAGTTGTAGCCGGCAGTTGTCCCGGCATCCTGCATCTGGCTGATCATGCCCTTTTCTCCTGAATAAGTTCTTCTGTAGCGGGCGATGGCTGCCGCAGCTTGCGGATCAGGTCCAGTTCAGACTGGAAGTCGACGTAATGCGGCAGCTTCAAGTGCGACACAAAGCCAGCCGCCTCGACGTTATCGCAGTGCATCAGGACGAATTCCTCTTGCTGTGCGGGCGACTCAATGTCCTCGCTGTACTCCGCTGCACGCAAAGCGCGATCAACCAGGGCCATGCCCATGGCCTTGCGCTCGGCATTACCGAAAGCCAGGCCGTAACCGCGCGTAAACTGGGGCAGCTGGTCTTTGCTGCCCGCAAACTGGTTGATCATTTCGCATTCGGTCACTTCGATGTCGCCCAAAGGAACAGCGAAATCCAGCTCCTCCGGCTCTATCCAGACCTCGATATCGCCGATGCGAATCTCGCCTGCGAAAGGATGGTTCCGGCCGTATCCACGTTGAGTGGAGTACGCCAATGCCAACAAGAAACCTTCGTCGCCGCGTGCCAGAACTTGCAAGCGCTGAGCGCGGTTGGACGGAAAATCCATAGGCTCGCGCGTGATATCGGGAACATCCAGGCCGCGATCCGTCTCGACAGCCAACAAACCTTCTTCAGCCAGCATATCCACCACACGCGGACATGGTGCTTGATGCTCCGGCGCTTGAGCCGCTGCCGGCGCCTGCGGTACAGGACCGTCGGCAAGTAAGGAAAAATCCAACAGACGATGGGTATAGTCAAAAGTGGCGCCCAGCAACTGCCCTCCCGGCAAATCCTTGAAGGTCGCGGAAATTCGGCGCTCCAGACTCATGCCTTCCGTTTCCAAGGGGCAGCTTGCCAAGAAGCGCGGCAAGGTCGTGCGGTAGGCCCGCAACAGGAATATCGCTTCCATCAAATCGCCTGCCGCCTGCTTGATCGCCAGCGCAGCCAACTGCGGATCGTATAAGGAACCTTCGCTCATGACGCGGGAAACAGCCAAAGGCATTTGCTGGCGTATCTGTTCCACGCCCAGTTCAGGAACCGACGCGTCCCCGCGCCGCTTTGCAGCCAGCAAGGCGTGAGCATTATCGATGGCTTTTTCGCCACCCTTTACGGCAACATACATTCAGACTACCTCTTGCACGGTGTAATGCGTGCGGGTGCTGCGCGGCAGCGCCGTCAGCGTTTGCCCGCTAGTGAAGAAAATATCCAGTCCCTTGGGAAAGGAACACGTGGCATTTCGCTCTTGCCAAAATGCGGGCGCCAACGGCAGACGCAAAGCGCGCTCTCCCTGGATGCCTGGGCCGCGCCACGACACAACCGGACCTTGCTCCAGCCCAGGCAACTGGACCAGCAAAGTGCAGGATTGATCGGGATCGCGGTCGGTACCCTGGTCAAAGCCCTGAAGGTCATCCAGCTCGTTTTCCGTCAACAGCGCAAACGCCGCAGCGGCGCGATATTCCACGACTGGGCAACCGCAATGAAAGGCCAGGTTCGCTCGGAGCGCGGGCGTATCCAACGTGGGCGCAAGCCAGACAGGCGTATCGGCATCAAACAAGCTTAGGCACAAGGCATAAGTCGCGGGCGACAACACATCCAATGACGGCGCGTCGTTAACGACCTGCATAGTTCCCGGTTCCGACATGGCTTGCAAAGCCAGACGAAACGTCTGTTGAGTCTGTGCAATAGGGTCAGAAAATGCCGGCAACAACAAAGAGCTATTCATCAGTCTTCCCCTCGCACCAGCGTCATGAAATCCACCTTGGTGGCAGCGCTTTGAGCCGCCTTGGCCGCCCGCTGTTCGGACTGTTGTTGCTCCAAGGGAGCGATCAGGCATTCCAGCCAATGCTGCTGACGCTCGCCCTGCAAATGCGCATCGGCCAGGGCAGCCAATTCCGCATGCGGCTTGCTGCGGCCCGCAACATAACTATGACCGGTACTGCCGTTTTCCAGTTGAACTACGCAACGGGTGGCCGTCATTTCCCCAAGATTGAATGCGGCGCCGCTGGCGCCGATACGGCCTCGCACCATTACCATGCCGATTTCGGGTGGACGGATCATGCGATAAGCAGTTGCGCGCAGCTGCTCGCCATACGCGTCAAGCTGGCTGCCGGCGCGTGCCAGGACGCTCATCCATTGCTGGCGCCCTTCCGATCCAGCCGACTTATTGTCTACAGTCATATCCATGCTTAGCTAAGGGCTTGCGCCCTTTTGTCCTTAAATAAAATATTTGCGCAATCGTTGCGAAACAATGTCGATAGCGCTCACGACCACAATGATGATGATCAGGATGGCGCAGGTCTGGGCAAGCTGAAAGCCCCGTATTGCTTCCCAAAGCGTGACGCCGATGCCGCCCGCGCCGACCATGCCGACGACGGTGGCCGAGCGCACATTCGATTCGAAGCGATACAAGGCATACGAAATCCACAGTGGCAACACTTGTGGAATCACCCCGTAGATCACCTCTTGCAAAGCGCTTGCGCCCGTGGCCCTGACACCCTCGACCGGTCCGTGATCGATGGCTTCGACCGCCTCGGCGAACAGTTTGGCCAACACGCCGGTCGTGCCGATGAACAACGCCATCACCCCGGCAAATGGCCCCAGCCCGACAGCCACCACAAACAGCATGGCGAAAACCATTTCGTTAATGGAGCGAAATGCATCCATGACCCGGCGCAAGGGCTGGTACACCCACCAGGGAGCGATATTTTCCGAACACAAAATGCCCAGCGGTATCGAGCACACGATCGCCAGGACGGTGCCCCACAGCGCGATCTGCACCGTCACGATCATTTCCTTGAGATACAGTTCCCAATACCGGAAATCCGGCGGAAAAAAATCGGCGGCAAACTCGCGCATATTGCCCGCGTCGCGCCACAACATGGCCGGATTCATTTCGGCGCCTTTCCAGGACCAAGCCAGGGCGGTGGCCAACAAAGCCCAACCCAGCCATTGATACCAGGGGCGCTTATGCTGCGAATCAGACAACGCGGATAAGGTAAATGCAGTCATGTAAGACAGGTTCCAGATAAAGTGATCTTCGCCCGGCAATACACCGGACGAAGACATAAGCCATCTACTTGGCGCTGGCTACTTTCTTGGCGAGCGCATCCATACGCACATTCAGTTTTTCCAGGCTAGCGTCGATTTCCTTGATCTTGGCTTGTTTCTGGACTGCATCGAATGTGCTGTCGGCGCTTATCTGACTGCGCTGTTTGAACAGTTCCAGCTGGCGGATAGGCAGCAACTGATCGTCATTGGAGGCGCGGAACTTGCCCCACTTCAAACCGGCCAACACAGCTAGTTCTTTCTCGTTGGCGCCATAGTTGGCAAAGAAGTCATGAACTTTCTTCTTGGCATCTTCAGGCAAATTCTTGCGCCATACGATAGGATCAGCCGGAATCAGCGGCGACTTCCAGATCACCTTGAGCTGTGCGGCTTTGGCGGGATTAGTGATTTGCAAGCGATCCATGGCCTCGGTATTGAAAGTAGCCACATCCGCCTGGCCATTGGCAACGCTAAGCGCGTTCACTTCATGGCTAGCGTTCAGCGTACGCTTGAACACTTTGGCCGGCTCAACATTGTTCTTGGCGAAAACGTAGTACCCCGGCACCAGGTAGCCCGATGTCGAGTTTGGGTCACCGTTGCTGAACGTCAGGTTCTTGGCGTTTTTCAGCATGTCGTCTACTGAACTGATGGGGCTGTCGTTGCGCACGATCAGCAAGCTCCAATAGCCTGGGTCCCCATTGGCCGCCACGGTTTGAGCAAAAATCTCGCCGCCGGCGCGATCTATGGCTTCCATTGCCGACTTGTTACCGTACCAGGCCACGTCCACTTTATTGAAACGCATGCCCTGGATGATCCCAGCATAATCGGGAGCAAAGAAAGCATTGATCTTCATCCCCGTTCGTGCGCTCATCTCGGCCAGGAAAGGATCCCACATGCTTTTCAGGTTTTGCGACGACTCGGTTGAAATAATGCCGAAGTTCAATTCCTTGGTATCCGCTGCGTGGGCCGAACCAAACGCTGTAATGCCGGTTACCGCCAAAGCTAAAGCAACCTGCTGCATACCTTTAAACATTTCAATACTCCTGTAGTGCTTCATTAGCTTGTGTGGATCAGTTAAAAAATGATTAGGAAAGACGATCAGGCGGCAACGAGCGACAAGGAGCGCAAGGCTTGCCGGCGCGCAACGGGCTCAGGCAACACCAATGGTGTTTCCAAGTCTCCGCCATAAAGATCGTTAAGGAACACGCCGCTAAGCGCATCGACTGAACCGTCGAAATGGATGCGTCCCGACTTCAACGCCACTACTCTTTCGCAATAGCGCATGGCATAGTCCACCTGGTGCAATGTGACCAGAACCGTTTTGCCGTCTTTCTCGTTGATGTCCGCCAGAATCTCCATCACCTTGCGCGCAGACTCGGGATCCAGCGACGCGATGGGCTCATCGGCAAGAATAATTTCAGCGCGCTGGGTTAGAGCCCGGGCTATGGCGACGCGCTGCTGCTGACCGCCTGACAACGTTGATGCCCGGCGATGAGCATATTCCGCGAGCCCCACCATTTCCAGGGAGGCCATGGCCAGCTCTTTTTCTTCAGCGGTAAACAGGCCCAGGCAGCCGCGCCAGCGCGG
>DATJCP010000515.1:0-4200 GCA_035514715.1 Candidimonas sp. | reverse complement strand
ATGTGCTGGTGCAATTCGCCAATCGCAGCTGCTCGGTATTGGTGGCAACCGATGTAGCTGCACGCGGCCTGGATATCCAGACGCTGGACGCCGTCATCAACGTCGATGTTACGCCGGATCCCGAGGTACACATACACCGTATCGGCCGTACCGGTCGCGGCCAGGCCAAGGGGCTGGCGCTAAGTCTGTGTTCTCCTGACGAAATGCGCTGGGCCAATCAGATCGAGAAGTATCAAGGCCAGCCTCTTGTCTGGGTCAATCCGAAAACGCTTAAGCCTGCGCCCGGCGGCCGTCTTAATCCTCCCATGGTCACGCTGTGCATTCAGGGCGGGAAAAAAGACAAGTTGCGTCCAGGTGATTTGCTAGGCGCTTTGACGAAGGATGCAGGTTTCGTTTTTGAGCAGATTGGCAAGATCAATATTCTGGAGTTCGTGAGCTTTGTTGCTTTGGACCGGAGTATTGCGAAAGAGGCTTACGAGAAGTTGAGCAATGGCAATATCAAGGGGCGCCGGTTCCGGATGCGGTTCATGTCAGAGATGTGATGTTGCGGTCGGGTTCATTGCCCTACGCGCCACTGATATCTCGTTCTTCCCTCTAAACACGCCGCTGGTGCGGTGATGGGGATATGTGCTCCTCGTGGTCTGTTCGGCGCCGTAGGGCGACGAAGCCAAGACAACGAGGAGCGCAACACCGCTCCCCAGGACCTGACGCGCGGGTTTAGAAGGAAACGCTACATCAAATGACACTATCAGGCAGACTTAGAAAGAAACTCCGACTACAAATGCTCTTTCAACCAATGCCCTAACTTCGCAGCCTTAGTACTTAAATAGTTTTCATTGAACGGATTGCGATTCACCTGAATAGGCACCCTTTCAACAATAGGCACCCCCAGACTCTCCAACGTATTCACCTTGCGCGGATTGTTCGTCATAAGACGCAACGACACAATACCGAAATGATCCAGCATAGGCTTGCACAAATCATATCGACGCATATCAGCGGGGAAGCCCAGGCGCTCGTTCGCCTCGACCGTATCCGCACCGGCATCCTGCAATTTATAAGCCCGTATTTTATTTACCAGCCCTATACCGCGCCCTTCCTGGCGCATATACAGCAAGGCGCCCCGGCCTTCGCTGGCAATCGTCTTCAACGCCGTTTCAAGCTGCGCGCCGCAATCGCAACGCTGACTGAACAACGCATCGCCCGTAAGACATTCTGAATGAACTCGCGCCAGCACCGGTTTGCCATCGCCGACATCGCCCAAGGTCAGCACCAGATGTTCTTTGCCAGTGGCCGCCTCGACAAACACATGAATGCCGAATGTCGCCCAGGGAGTGGGCAACTGGCTGGACGTGATGTAGTCCAGCTGCTGGCCGGCGAGCTGAGCCTGTTCATCACCTGATTTTTTGTTTTCGAATACGCCGGTCTCAGCGCCATGCAAGGGCTGCATAAATAACCTCAAAACAGAAAGACAACGGAGGTTAACATTTCTTCAATGCGGTATTGCGCGCAGCCGATTTGCCGCTACGCCCTACCCTCACCCCCGCCTGCGGCATGAATAAAAACCGCAAGCACAGCCTTAATGATACTTCTGCAATGAAGCCGGGCATAGTGGCGGGACTGACTTGCTCTGTCCCGCCAGTTGAACGATCAGACCTTGACCCCCAGATACTTTTCTATGATGGTATTGTCCTTGTGCAGTTCTTCCGGCGTGCCTTCATAGACCATATGACCGTTATTGATGATGTAGCAGCGATTCGCCAAAGATAAGGCAGCACGGACATTCTGTTCGACAATGACCACCGTATGCCCGCTCTCGGCAAGATTACGGCATACCTCGATCAGATCGCGCACAATCAGGGGGGCCAAACCCTCGAAGGGTTCGTCAAGCAAAATGATATTGGCGTTACGTATCATGGCCCGGGCGATAGCCAGCATTTGCTGCTCGCCGCCCGAAAGCTGCTTGCCCCGATTGCGCTTGCGTTCGGCCAGACGCGGGAAGATTTCGTAGATAGCCTCGAGCGAACGGGGCTGCTCTGCGGTCATGGCGGCAAGCTGAAGGTTTTCCTGGACGGTGATTTGCCCAAAAATACGCCGTTCTTCGGGCACCAGCTGAATGCCGCGCTTGGCCAGTTGATACGGAAGCAGGCGCTGGACCTCGGTGCCGTTATGACGAATGATGCCGCTTTTAGGCTGCACCATCCCCATCAGGGACTTGAGCGTCGTGCTCTTGCCTGCTCCATTACGCCCCAGCAAGGCCACCACTTCGTTTTCTTCCACGCGCATAGATACGTCGAAGAGGATGTGGGAATCCCCGTAATAGCTGTTGATTTTATCGACCTCAAGCAGACTCATGCTCGTCCATCCCTCCGAGATAGGCCGCCTGCACAGCCGGGTCCATCCGAATTTGATCGGGTGTGCCTTCTGCCAGCTTACGGCCTTCATATAGTACGGTGATTCGTTCAGCCAATTCGAACATAGCGTCCATGTCATGCTCGACAATAACCATGCTGCGGCCTTTGCGGATCGATTTAAGTAGCGCTACAACATGCACTCGTTCCTCTGGCCCAAGGCCGGCCAAAGGCTCATCAAACAACAACACATTGGCGCCCGTCGCCAAGGCAAGACCGATTTCCAGACGACGCTTTTCGCCGTAAGGGAGTTCGGAAATCAAGGTATCGGCCTGATGAGTAAGGCCCACGAGCTCGATCGCGGCATTGACCTGCCCATCCAAACCTGTTGAATGATGCAGACCGCGCAGCATATCGGTACGGAACTTCCCACGACTGCGCGCCAGTACAGGAATCATCACATTTTGCCTGACGGTCAGAGACTCGAAGAGTTGATTGATCTGATAGCTTTTGCTCATACCGAGTTGGCAAACCGCTGTTACCCCAATGCCTGTGATCTCCTGGCCTCGAAAAAATACTTGCCCGGCAGTTGTTGGCAGTTCACCTGCCAGCATGGCAAAGAAGGTGGATTTACCCGCGCCATTAGGCCCTATAACGCCACGTAGTTCGCCTTCCGCCAAGGCAAATGTGACATCGTTCACTGCCGTCAGCCCGCCATATTGCTTGGTGATCCCGCGCGCTTCCAAAACCGGAGCACCTGCACTTGACTGCGAGATGGGCGGAAAGATATCAAGCTGGGCACTGACTTTGGTATCTGCCTCGGGATCAACTTCTTTGCTTGTGCGGCGGCGACGCTTAAAGTAATCCAACACCCCGCCGGCAACCCCATGGCGAAATACCGTAACCAGCACCACGAACACAATGCCCAGTATCAGCTTCCAATAAGCGCCGATATTTGCGACCTGTTGCAGCCCTTCGTACAGGTAAAGCCAAATCGTGGCGCCGAACAACGGCCCCAGCAACGTACCCGCACCGCCCATGACGGTCTGAATAACCAATTGTGATGAGGTATCCAGGGCAAAGGCGTCGGGCGGCATATAGGCCTGGAAAACACCCAACAAACCGCCCGCCAGACCGCCATAAGCAGCGGCAATCACAAACACGGTCAATTTGTAGCCTTGTATGGCGTGTCCCAAGGCCATGGCGCGTTTAGGATTACCGCGTATTGCCTTGAGCACTGCCCCGAAAGGCGAGCGGACAATGCGGCGAGCAATCAGATAGCCCACGAAAAAGAAGATCGCCACAAACCAGTACATAGGCCAGCCACTCGAAATATTGATGGTCGTAAAGCCCAGCGCAATTTCTGGAGGCGGCACCCCGGCGATCCCGTTTTCGCCACCCGTGTAGCGCTTAAAGGAAGAGTTCTGCAGAAAATAGAACATCTCGCCGAAGGCCAGCGTGCTCATGGCAAAGTAGATGCCTGTGCGGCGCAAGGTCAGGTAGCCTATGATCAACCCCGCAAATGCCGCCACGACCGTGCCTATCAATAAGGCCAACAACATATGCGGCACAATGCCAGACGTCAGCAAATACGCCGCTACAAAACCGCCTGTTCCGTAGAATGCCGCCTGGCCAAACGATAACAACCCCGTATAGCCAAACAGCAAATCGAAGCCCAGGCCGAACAGGCCCCAGATCAGTATCCGCGTCAGTAAATCGGCGCTCATGCCCAAAGAAGGCAAGACAAACGGCGCAGCTAGCAGGCAGATACCCACGATAAGTTCAGGAAGTTGTCGGCGCACTGCAGCGCCTGATTGATGATGCGTGTTCATTCGCGGCCCTCCTGACC
>DATJCP010000514.1:0-8573 GCA_035514715.1 Candidimonas sp. | reverse complement strand
CATAAGGGGGATGCTTTATGTCGCCTAGTGTTGCCATGGCGGGTGGTGAGGTCATTGTCTGTGGTTCTCATGAAGTTTTTTTGATTCTTCGCAAGGTCTGGTTTACTTGGCGCTGGAACGTAATCCATTGAAACAGGTGATGCTGTTTTTGGGGTTTTGAATGTTTGTTTTTCTTGATTTGGTGCGTTGTGTTTGATTCGAACTGTTCTGGATTTAAGGCGTTGTTGTTAAGTGATTGGAGGCATTGTTCTTTTTAATTGATTCGACGTCTTTTTTTTAATCCGACGTGGTGAACCGGTGCGGGCAGGGCGAATAATCGCTGCGATCCCTGCGGGACTTCCCGCGTAGTCAGCCAGTCTTGGCGACGGGCGCAAACTCACGGGAACGGACAGCCACTGGCTGTCCGTAAACGTCCCGTTCAAACAGTGCGCCCTTGTCCCGCCAATCCAGACTGACTGCGCGGCGCGCTCAAAATTCGCCTGGCCCACCCCAGCTCGCTGCACCTCACAATAGCGTTGATCGGACGAAGTTTCTTACGGATCAATACCTACGGGACGAATGCTTCGGGATAGACGCTTCGGGACGGATACCTCAGACCGGATACCTGGCGGAACGGTTGATACTGCTGGATACGGGACGATTCGGTAGCCCATCCCTTACTAACTGATCAATATTAACGACTGAAAGCAAAAACTATCGCCCCAAAGACACCCCTTCCCGCCGAGGATCAGATCCACCCTCAAGGCCATAAGGTGTCAGCACCACCCCCTGCAAACCGCTAGGAAAATCCACCTCCCGTACCTCATGCCCCATGGCCCGCAACCCCACAGCCAAGCCATGTAAAGAACTACCCTTCTCAAGCTCGGTAAACGAATTACGACTGCCGCGATTCGGCAGATCGATCGCCTCCTGAATATTCAGCCCCCAATCCAGCACACCCAGCAAAGTCTTAGCCACATAATTGATAATCGCACTGCCACCTGGCGAACCAATAGCCATCACAGGCTTGCCATCTTTTAACACCAGCATCGGCGCCATCGAGCTGCGGGGCCGCTTCAAAGGCTCAAGCCGATTCGCCACCGGCTTACCCTGCGCATCAACATCCGACAACGAAAAATCAGTCAGCTGATTGTTCAGCAAAAACCCATCGACAAAAATCTTGCTGCCAAACGCTGACTCGATAGTGCTGGTCATCGACACCACATTGCCCTCGCCATCAACCACCACCACATGCGTAGTCGAAGGCAATTCCGGTGAATTATCCTTTCCCCGCACCGCCAGCATACCCACAGGGTCCCCTGGAGGCGCCCGCCCTATCGTCCTGTCGGAGCGAATCAAGTCAGCGCGCAAAGCCAGGTATTTCGGATCCAGCATGGCCTTGACCGGCACATCAATAAAAGCCGGGTCCGCCACATAGACATCCCTATCGGCATAGGCCAGCTTGCCCGCCTCCGCAAAATAATGCACGGCCTCCAAAGAATCAGGCAGCAAACCGGCAATCGGTGTGTGCGACAAGATCCCAAGCATTTGCATGACCGTCAACGGCCCGGAACTGGGCGGCGGCATCCCGCACAAGGTGTAGACCTTGTAGGCTGTGCACGCCGGGGACCGCTCCAACGCCTTATAGTCAGATAGGTCCTGCAGCGTCAGGTCGCCGGGAACCGCATGGCCCGCAACGGCATTGACGATGTTTTGCGCAACAACGCCTTCATAAAAGGCCTTGGGTCCCCGTTCTGCCACTTGCCGCAGCACCTGCGCCAAAGCCGGGTTTGCCAGGTTGTGACCCACCGACCAGGGCTCGCCCTTGGGGTCATAAAAATAAGCCGCGGCGGCAGCCTGGTCTCTCAAGCCATTGTTATTTACCAGCAAGGCATGCAAACGCTCAGACACCGGGAAGCCTTTATCGGCCAGGGCAATGGCAGGCTGAAAAAGGCGGCTCCAGCTCAAGCGCCCTTGTTGCTCATGCATCAACGCCAACACACGCAGCAAACCCGGCGTCCCAACCGACCGGCCGCTATTGACGGCCTCCCAGAAAGGAATGGCTTGCCCGCTTTTCATGAATCGATCACTGCGTGCAGCCGCCGGCGCCGTTTCCCGGCCGTCGTAGGCCCGCACGGATTGCGTTGAGGCGTCGTAGGCAACGATAAAGGCTCCACCGCCTATCCCCGACGATTGCGGCTCGACCAGATTAAGCACCATCTGGCTGGCGATCAGCGCATCCGTCGCGCTCCCGCCTTCGGCCAAGATGTCAGCACCCGCTTGCGTAGCTAGCGGGTTGGCGCTGCTGACCATATAGTGCTGCGCATGCACAACATCGCGCTTGGGCGATACCGGCTGCGAAGCAGCTTCGGGGTTGATGTCCTGTACATTCGTCTGCGTACCCGCGTCGAAAGCCCAGGCAGCCGGCCAAGCCAAGGCCATGGCGATGCTCAATGCACAACTAGCGATGTATATCCCCTTCATTCCCGTTCCTTTTACGTAGGATGAGTGACGCCTTCCAGCCAGGTTTCAAATGCCAACAGCGCCTCGCTAGGTTCGATGGCCACGGGATAACTGAAAAAATAGGCGGCGCGAACACTTAAGCCTCCGGCGACCGGCGCAACCAACTGCCCCGCATCGAGTTCATCCTGCACCAGAAACCGGGGCACCAGCCCCACGCCCATCCCCGCTTTCGCGGCGGCCAGGATCATGGTGAATAATTCATAGCGCGGCCCCGCGCTTATCGATGGCGCATATTCCTTGTGTTGGGCGTCATACCATAGCCGCCAGGCATCGGGACGCGACGACATATGCAAATGCGTCAATCCGGCCATAGGACAGGCCGGGTCGGCAACGGCAGCCAGGACCCCTGGGGCGCAAACAGGCAGTAGTTCACCTTCGTCAAACAGCTTGATACCGGTCGTTTTAGGCCAGATTTGCTCGGCATGATAAATGGCGGCATCAAAGGGGTGGTCGTTGAACTGGAAAGGCAAAGTACGCACCGACAGGCTGACAGTAATGTCGCTGTGCTGGCGCTGGAAATCAGGAAGACGCGGCACCAGCCACGTCGTAGCCAGCGTAGGCAAGACAGCCACATGCAGGCTGCGCCCCATGCCGGAGCGCGACATCACCCCCAGCGTGTCCTTTTCCAGTTGTTCCAGATGATGCCGCACGCGCGCCGCATACTCGGCACCGGCGCTGGTTACGGCCACCCGCCGACGCACCCGGGTCAACAACTCGACGCCCAAGCGCTCTTCCAGGCCAGTCACCTGCCGATAAACAGCGCTGTGAGTCAAGGAAAGCTCTTCGGCGGCACGCGAAAACGACCCCAGCCTGGCTGTAGCCTCGAAAGCCTGTAAAGCGCCTAAATTGGGGATACCATTTCTCATAGCTGTTCCTATCGCAAAAATTCGCAGCAGTAGAATCGATGATTATTACCTGCTGCGACAATATCTTGCATAATAGGCAAGACATTGTGCAATTTTATCAATTGCGTTGTGCCCCCAACGCACATTATCCTGATCCACTATGAAAGCAAGCTCAAATTCAGTACTTCGCCCTCGCCTGGGCGGCCATATTCTTGTGGATCAACTGATCGCGCAAGGCGTTAACCATGTATTTTGCGTGCCGGGGGAAAGCTACCTGGCCGTGCTCGACGGCCTGCACGATGCCGCGATCCAGGTCACGGTATGCCGCCAGGAAGGCGGCGCCGCCATGATGGCTGACGCGCACGGCAAGCTTACCGGCGAACCTGGCATCTGCATGGTTACACGCGGCCCCGGCGCCTCGAATGCGCTTGCCGGCGTGCATATCGCCATGCAAGACTCTACGCCCATGATTCTGTTCGTCGGCCAAATCGAACGCGGCATGCGCGAACGCGACGCCTTCCAGGAAATGGACTACCGTGCGGTATTCGGCACCCAGGCCAAATGGGTCACCGAAATCGACCAGGTCGAACGCATACCGGAAATCATTTCCCGCGCATTCCATATCGCCACATCCGGGCGTCCCGGCCCCGTGGTTATCGCTCTGCCGGAAGACATGTTGGTGGAATACGCCGAAGTGGCCGACGCACCCCGCTACGACGTCATCGATAGCACTCCGTCCCCTGCTCAGCTGGATGCCCTTGCGCAGCAACTGGCCCAGGCCAAGCGCCCCATCGCCATTCTGGGCGGCACGCGCTGGAACCAGACTGCGGTCGATCAGTTTGCCGCATTCGCCGAACGCTATCAGTTACCGGTGGCTGTGCAATTTCGTCGGCAGATGCTGTTTTCCGTCAAGCACCCGTGCTTTATCGGCGATGTGGGCCTGGGCGGAAATCCCGAGCTGATGAACTACATCAAGGATGCTGACCTGATTCTGCTGGTGGGCGGCCGCATGTCGGAAATCGCCAGCCAAAGCTATACCTTGCTTGATATTCCCGTGCCCACCCAAACCCTGGTGCACGTCTATCCCGATGCAAGCGAACTAAATCGCGTCTACCGCGCCGACCTGGCCATCAATGTATCGCCAGCCTCGTTTGCGCAGGCCATAAGCGCCTTGCAGACCAGCCAGCCCGTGGCATGGACTGCCGAGCTGGAACGCATGCGCGCCAGCTACCTGAACTGGACCGACCCGCAAAAAATCAGCCACCCAGGCAGCCTGCAAATGGGCCAGGTCATGTCCTACTTGCGCACATCGCTGCCCGATGACGCCATTATGTGCAACGGTGCCGGCAATTATGCAACGTGGCTGCACCGCTTCCATCAATTTACCCGCTACGGTACGCAACTGGCGCCGACCTCTGGGTCCATGGGCTATGGCCTGCCTGCAGCCGTAGGCGCCAAGCGCATCGATCCTTCCAAAACCGTCATCTGCTTCGCCGGAGACGGCTGCTTCATGATGCACGGCCAGGAATTCGCCACGGCCGTCCAGTACCAACTGCCTATCATCGTGATACTTATCGATAACGGTATGTACGGCACCATCCGCATGCATCAGGAACTTCATTACCCTGCGCGTTTGTCTGCAACGGCCTTGCAAAACCCTGATTTCGCCGCCTATGCCCAAGCCTTCGGCGGCCATGGTGAACGTGTCGAAACAACAGAACAATTCGCCCCCGCCTTTGAGCGGGCCGTTGCCAGCCAAAAACCAGCCATCTTGCACTGCCTGATCGACCCGGAAACCATTTCGCCATCGACCACGCTGGAAAAGATCCGGCAGCGTGCATTGGCGGCACAGGCATAAAACACCATACACGCCTGCTCAGGCAGGCTGAATGAACACTCATACTTACTCATTACATCGGAGCCCCATCATGTCGGCAGCCCCCTCTTTCCACTGGCAAGACCCCCTGTTGCTGGATTCCCAGCTTACCGAAGAAGAGCGCATGGTGCGCGATGCGGCACAAGCCTACTCGCAAGACAAACTAGCCACGCGCGTGCTTGAAGCCTTCCGTCACGAAAAAACCGATATCGCCATTTTTGCCGAAATGGGTGAACTGGGCCTGCTGGGCGCCACCATCCCCGAAGAATACGGCGGCGCCGGCCTGAACTACGTCAGCTACGGCCTGATTGCTCGTGAAGTCGAGCGCGTCGATTCCGGCTATCGCTCGATGATGAGCGTGCAATCCTCATTGGTCATGGTGCCCATCAATGAATTCGGCACCGAAGAGCAAAAACGCAAATACCTGCCCAAGCTGGCACGCGGCGAATGGATAGGCTGCTTCGGCCTGACAGAACCCAATCACGGCTCCGACCCTGGCAGCATGGAAACCCGCGCAGTCAAGACAGCCGACGGCTACAAGATTAGCGGCAGCAAAATGTGGATCACCAACTCGCCTATCGCCGACGTATTCGTCGTGTGGGCAAAAGTGGTTGGCGGCGACGACGATGGCAAGATCCGCGGCTTTATTCTCGATAAGGGGATGAAAGGCCTGTCCGCACCCACCATCCACGGCAAAGTAGGTTTACGCGCCTCCATCACCGGCGAAATCGTCATGGACGAAGTCGAAGTAGGCGCAGAACAAATGATGCCTGGCGTCAGCGGCCTGCGTGGCCCATTCACCTGCCTGAACTCGGCGCGCTTCGGCATTGCCTGGGGCGCCTTGGGTGCTGCGGAAGCCTGCTGGCATACTGCCCGCCAATACACTATGGATCGCAAACAGTTCGGCCGCCCCTTGGCTGCCAATCAGCTGATCCAGAAGAAACTGGCTGACATGCAGACCGACATCACCATGGCGTTGCAAGGTTGCTTGCGCCTGGGACGCATGAAAGACGAAGGCACCGCGGCCGTTGAAATCACCTCGATGATGAAGCGCAACTCTTGCGGCAAAGCCCTGGATATCGCCCGCCTTGCCCGCGACATGCTGGGCGGCAACGGTATTTCCGACGAGTTCGGCGTAGCGCGCCACTTGGTCAATCTGGAAGTCGTCAATACCTATGAAGGTACTCACGACGTCCACGCATTGATCCTGGGCCGTGCACAAACCGGTTTGCAAGCGTTTTTCTAAATAGCAAAACGCCTACCGGATCACGCGCCTCTGGCGCCGATCCGGTCAATCCCGGCAAGACCAAAAACGCCACCATTGCATGGTGGCGTTTTTATTTGCAGCGAGACCTGGCTGTGCCTACGAAGCGGCCTTACCCAAATCAAACAGGCTGGTTGCTTCCAGCTCCAGCACCTGTACGTCACGCTGATTGAATACGCGCCACGACCAACGGATAATGCCCAAGTCGTCGCGGCTGGACGAAATGCGCTTCGAATCGACGGAAGCTTCCAGGCGCAGAGCGTCGCCTGGCCGCACTGGCGCCAGCCAGCGTACTTTTTCCAAGCCTGGCGACCCGAAGGACTCGGAGTCATGCAGTGCAGAGTCCACAGCCATGCGCATGGCCAAGCTGCAAGTCAGCCAACCGCTGCCGATAAGCCCATCCCAGCGGCCTTCTTTGGCACGCTCGACATCGACATGAAACCACTGCGGATCGTACAGCTTGGCGAATGCCAGCATTTCTTCCTCAGTGACTACGACAGGCGCATGCTTGATCACCGCCCCAACTTGAAACTCGCTGAATTTCATAGCAAAACCCAACCACTCAATTAATAAGTAAAGCGGAAGTTTACCCTTGTTGCCGCGATATAGCTTCCCCCTATATCGTTATGTCCGCCTTGCGTTCATCCATTACACTAATACCGCCCGAGACCTGCCGGGCAAACCAGGCAATTCCGCCCTTCATGCATTTGACATATCCATGAACCAGACAGATTCCAGCAATATCCCTTTCCTAGTTCCCGTGCACAGTATGGGACGCGATATCGTCATCGAATGCCAATGGATTTCCCCTGAAAAAACCGATAAAGATCTGATCGTGTTCTTGCATGAGGGCCTGGGTTCCATCTCCATGTGGCGAGACTGGCCAGCCAGCGTGTGTGCTGCCGCCGATTGCCGCGGCCTGGTCTTTTCCCGCTACGGATACGGGCAAAGCACGCCCCGCCCCATGGATGAAAAACGGCCGGTCACCTACCTGCACGTCCAGGCCAACGAGTCATTACCCGCGCTGTTCTCGGCGCTAGGCTTGGAGCATGAACGCCCCATCTTGTTCGGCCATAGCGATGGCGGGTCGATTTCCCTGCTCTATGCCGCGATGTTTCCCGAAAAGGTCAAAGCAATCGCCGTAGCAGCGCCCCATATTTTTGTCGAAGACATCACCATCGATGGCATAGCGCAGGCGCGCGACATCTACCTGTCTACTGATCTGCCCAAGAAGCTGGAGCGCCACCATCAGGATGTAGACTCGGTTTTCTGGAGCTGGAATGAAATATGGCTGGAACCTGAGTTCCGCCTATGGAATATCGAAGAATATGTCAGTCAAATTCGCTGCCCGATACTCGCCATCCAAGGGGAAAATGACGAATATGGCACCCTGGAACAAATCCGGGGGATCAAGCGCCTTGCAGCTCAGACCGAGTTATATATCATCCCCGATTGCGGCCATTCGCCGCATCGTGATCAGCCAGTAGCGGTCGCCAATGCCGTGGCCGGATTCCTTGCCAGCCTAGGTTGAATAGCGTCTGATGCGTGGGCGATAGAACCCGAATTGCGAGCCTGCGCCCTACTCTGGTCTACAAGCTGCTGAATGCTGCCGCGGCCCGGCCTATGCGGTCATTGACGGCCTGCCATGCCGGCGTTTGAGGCGGCTGTTCAAGCAAAATACTGGCATAACCCTGTTGATCCAGGCGACGCAACAACGCGTACAAGTCTCGCGCATAAGCATCTGGTTCTGTAGCGCACAAATGCCAATCGACATTAGCCGAAGCCCCATGTTGCGGCTTGTGGAACACCACTGCCGCCACCCGGCCAGCATCGGCTTTAGCAGCGTCAACGGCCGACAGCAACTGCGGCAATGGCAACAGCGATAAAGGCGTATGCGGCGCGTAATGCGCTTTCAAAGAACCGGACACCTGCGGCGCTGCCGCATCAGGGCGGCCAGGCTCAACCCCAAGCACTGCGGCAATCTGGGCCGCTGTCACATGGCCGGGCCGCAGCAGCACCGGGCCAATGCCTTGATCCAGGCGCGACAAGTCCACGATAGTGGACTCAATACCCACATGCGAAAGAT